>JBEEMZ010000103.1:0-16259 GCA_041192405.1 Bacteroidota bacterium
CCATTTTGATTGAATTTTAAAAGCAAAAATACAGCTTTTTGGGGATTCCTACGGAATGGCAAGGTTTTTTTTTGCCATTCCGTAGGAATCTAATTTACAAAACAAATTTTGTTAAAAAAATACTTTGCGAAAGTTGGGCACGTTTTCAGGTTAATTTTTCGAAATTAAAAATTAGGGTGTGGAATGTGGGATTACACCCAAACCATAAATATCTGTTTATTTTGAACGGTTGTCCATTCTGAAGCCCAATTTTTCACTTTCGCATGGTCGAAAATCAACAAATAACCTTCATTCAATTGTTGCGTTTCCAAATAATTCGCCAATTGAATCAATCCTTTTTCATGTAACTTCTCGCCGCGCCATAATTTTAATTCTGCAATATATTTATGTTCATAATACGTAATCACCACATCTAACCGTTTTTCTTCTGAAATTTGCGGTTCTTTGAAATCATAACCTGCACCATTAATAATGGGTTTCAAAAACGACAAAAACACCAATCGCGCATGTCGTTCTAAGAAATCACGGTCTTTTCGGCTATACTCCCGTTTCATAAACGATTGAAAACCAAGTAAAACCGCTTCCATATTTAAGGTTCTATCCTCATTGCGATAGCCCACACCCAAATCCATTTCCATCGGCAATTGAGTCGAGTGCATTTTATCAATCATATAATTGATAATGAGTTCGGCATAAATCCGATTGTGAATCGCAATACGCCCTTCTTTGGCAACAAATAAACCATACATCACGGCTAAATTCGTCGTCGGATTATGAATATTAAAGAGTCGAATCTCATTCTCAACGACTACTCGAGACACCGCATCATATAACTCAGGATAATTTTCCAAATTCTTAATTTGAGTCTCAAAATTAGTATTGGTCTCATTGAGCAGCCGTTTGACCGCCCATTCAAGGTCTTCCATCGTCCACGAATGTTCTTTTTTGAGGGGCAACAAATCTTCAGCCATGATTTTGCACAGCCGACTGACCAAAAACGGATAGCCTGACGTATAATAAAATAACCCATAACTCATCGTCAATGTATCCATCAAAACACCGCTTTCCTGTACATAATCATCCAGCATCGGCTTTATCTCGTGCGGATGCAAGTTCATATCTACCTTAAAATCTGCGGCGATATTCCACGGTGAGTTATATTTGGATTCCGAATCAGGGCGCATTTTAAGTTTCAAGGATTTTATATCGTGCATCCCCGCCAATACAACCGAATGAAAAGTTGGAAATTCATCTCTGGACAAAAATTTATTGCGTAATAATGCCAAAAACTTAATAAAAACCTCATGATTGCTACTTTGATCTACTTCATCTATTAAAACGACAATGCGATGCGTTGTCAAATCCATCAAATCACTGATAGCATCCGATAAATGGTCAAAATCTTCTACTTCAACTTGTGCTTTTTTAGACCAATCGGTTAACAAAATGCCACCATAACGAGCATATTTAGCTAAAAGCCGTATAAATTGTTTTGCAAAACGAGCCTCTGATTGAAACGCATCATTGCCAATCCCTTCCAAACTAATATTAAAAACATTGTAATTCCCTTTTTTGCGCAACGCATCTGCTAAACTATATAAAGTGGTCGTTTTGCCGTATTGACGTGGGCGGTTGATGATAAAATATTCGCCTTCATCTATTAATTGCAAGATTTCGGACATTTTTGCAGATACATCTGCCATATAATGTTTGTCCGATAAGCATTTCCCTGTTGTATTAAATTTTTTTTGCATTGGATGAATTTTTAAGTCTTAAAACGCAAAGGTAACGAATTTCGGAATGTGGATTTCGGAATTCGGAATTTTTCAACGAAACTCATTTATTTGTATGAGACCGATACAAGCTTTTGCGGATAATTACGTGATGATTTGGGCTAACAAAGTTCGGTTTCTTACAGAATGACAAGGCGGAGTGACAAATAAGCCTTGTCATTCCGTAGGAAACGAAATTTTTAAAGACACTTTCAAACAAAACATTTGTTGCGACGTTATTTGTTGGTACAAATATCCAATGATGAATCACACCCATTCATCATTCATCATTTATCATCCATCATTCATGAAATTAGACATTTTAGCCATCGGCGTTCATCCCGATGACGTAGAATTGAGTGCATCAGGCACCCTTTTACGACACATTGCACAAGGCAAGAAAGTCGGCTTACTCGACCTCACACGCGGCGAATTGGGTACACGTGGTAATGCTCAACTCCGCACTATCGAAGCCCAAGCATCCGCCCAAAAAATGGGTGCAATGGTGCGCGAACAACTTGATTTAGCAGACGGTTTTTTTCAACATACGGAAGCTAACTTATTGAAAATCATTCAAATACTGCGCAAATATCAACCCGAAATCGTATTGGCAAATGCGATAACAGACCGCCATCCTGACCATGGACGCGCCGCTAAATTAGTCTCCGAAGCCTGTTTTCTAAGCGGACTCGTTAAGATTGAAACCAAAAGTGCAGGTAAAATCCAAGCACCATGGCGACCTAAAAACAGCTATCATTACATTCAAGACAGGGCATTACAAGCCGATTTGGTGGTAGATGTCACCGAATATATGGATAAAAAATTAGAATTGATATTTACCTTCAAATCCCAATTCTACGACCCGAATAGTACCGAACCCATGACTCCCATCGCTTCTAAAGATTTTATTGAATATGTTAGAGGGCGCGACAGTACTTATGGCAGACTTATGGGGGTAGCTTACGCCGAAGGCTTCACAGTTGCTCGTGCGCCAGGTGTGAATGATTTATTTGATTTGAAATAATCTATACGTTCTTAGTACCTGACAAAAAATTAGAATTGAATGACATTTTAATAATCTGTTGGGTTGCACTTACTTATCAAAACCAAAGGTATCATAGAAAAACATCTTTTTTGTTTTCTATGATACCTTTTTTGTTTTGGTGCTGAATAGCATGCAACCCTTTTTGTCCTGTATTCAATTATTTTTCGATTTTTATTTGGATAATAAAAAAACAAATATTAATTTTGTCCAACGATACGCTTAAAACAACATATTAAAAAACGATTCACTATTTCTAAAACGCATTCAATTATTTTTTAATGAAAAAAACAAAACATTGCGTACTGCTGGTCACCTGTTTGTTGACCATCGCTCAAGCTGTTGCGCAAAAAGAAACCGATTCTCCACTGAAATTTGGAAAACTTTCTGCTAACGAAACTAAAATGACGGTCTATGACAAAGATCCCGATGCTGCGGCGGTGATTCTTGGTGAAAAAGCATCTTTAATCTATGAAATGAATCGAGAGGGCAATTGGGACGGAACTTTTAAAGTGCATGAACGCCTTAAAATTTTTAAAAAAGAGGCTTATCCATCTGCGGATATTCGGGTTTCTTATAGCTCAAAACAGGTCTTGAGTGACGTGCAAGCCTCTTGTTACAATTTAGAAGCTGGCAGATGGGTTGAAACGAAACTCAATCCAAATGATATTGTGACCGAAAAAATTAGTAAAACAAGGCATATTAAGAAATTCACGATTCCACGCGTTCGGGAAGGTTCGATTATTGAATATAGTTATGCTATCATAGATGATCAAGTAAATTTGTTTCCGAATTGGGCTTTTCAGAATAATTATCCGACCCTTTGGAGTGAATATAGTGTGAATATACCTGTTCATTTTCGAATCATGCCTACGATACAAGGCGTTCAAAATCAACCGATTGTGGTTAAAGAAGATACTTTAATACCGCATAAAGAACACTTTGGAGCGAGTGAAGTGACTTGGAAAAATAGAATGATGCGGTGGGCGTACAAAGACGTGCCTGCCATGAAACCTGAAGCAATGATGAGTTCTATTTATAATTATAAGTTGCGCATCACCTTGCAAGGGGTTGGTTTTTACAAACCGAAAAGTGAGAAAGAGCAAACAAAAATGGATTATAAAGATTTATTGGCGGATGTTTGGCAACAATGGGGGAAACGATTATTAGATGATGACGATTGGGGCGGTTTCTTGCAAAACAAAGCAACCGATGAAACGGTCAAAGCACTCACCGACGGTTTGACCTTGAAAAAGGATAAAGTATTGGCTATTTACAAACATATTGGCATGAATTACGAGGAAACAGATTATGATCAGGTGTACACAACTCAATCTTTGAAGGAACTTTTGAAAAAGCGGAAAGGAACGCCAACTGAGCTTAATTTATTGGCAATCAATCTGTTACGTAGGTCGGGTGTCGAGTCGTACCCTGTTTTGATGAGTACGCGTTCTAATGGCAGGATGGATCCTCAATATATGCCGATGTGGGAAACGATGGATCGTGTGCTTGTGTATTTGCCCGCGTTGGAGGAAAAAGATGCTTTTTTAGTGGATGTGACGGCGTATCCAGCACCTTTGGGCTTGTTGCCTTTTGAGGATTTGAATGGAGATGGCTTTGTGATTCGGTATCCGAATACTTGGGTGCCGCTTAAAAACACAATTAATACTAAAAAATTATTTTTTAATACGTTGACACTCAATGATAAAGGTGAATTAGCGGGTACGATTGCGATGACGGCAACAGGTTATGAAGCGGTGGAAGGTCGGCATTATTTTCACAAAGAGGGAGCCGAAAAGTATGCAAATAAATTGTTGAAAGACCTTTTGGTGGATGGCAAATTGGAGACACATTCATTTGAAAACACGGATAAATTAGAGGAAAAGTATTTAAAAGGCTCGTTTAAAATCAAAAGTTCGGCATTTGTCACCAAAACGGATAGTCAAATGTATGTTTCGCCATTGCTTTTTTGGGCGGAAAAAGAGAATCCGTTTAAAAATCCTGACCGTAAGTATGATGTGGATTATGGTTATGCGCGTGAAAATAGTTATGTGTTGCATCTGACGATTCCAAATGGTTATAAAGTGGAATCTGCGCCGAAAAATACTAAAATTAATTTTGATAAGGGCAATTTTACCTTCACTTACGCGACAGAATCAGCAGGTAATGAATTGAAAATCAATGTAAAATGGAGTATTAAAAAAACGATTTTTGTGGTGGAAGAATACCCGTTTCTGCGCACCACGTATGAAACCATTTTAAATAAAATGGCAGAACAAATTGTACTTTCTAAAATCTAATAGCGATTGCGGATTGTGGATTTCGGAGTAACGAAAGAAACTTGTCATTCCGTAGGAAACCAAAATTTACATTCCGCATTCCGCAATCCACAATCCGAAATATGAAAAATCTATTTTCTTGTTTTTTAATATTTTTAACAACGGCTTTGAATGCGCAAATCCTTGAAAATCAATATGATGCGCAAACGATTCCAGATGATTTGGAGCAGGATGCAACCGTTGTGATACGCAAATACGCCTTAGAATATTTCGTAAAAAGCGCGGGCAAAGCGACTTATAAAGAACATTTAGTAGCTACACTTTTGAAGGACGGAGGCGCAAGTAGTTATTATGCAACGCCGCGATTAATGTACGATAAATTGAGGGCAATTAAATCGTTGCAGGCATTTGTGTATGATGCCAATGGCAAATTAGTGAAGCAGTTGAAGAAAAGTGACATCGTGGATACGAAATTAATGGATGCTTGGGTGGATGATGACCGTTATAAAGTGTTGAATTTTCCACATCTTGCTTATCCCTATACGATTGAGTATAAAATCGAATATGAAGTAACGCAAACGATGTATATTTCGCCTTTTCTGCCACAACGATTTTCTGAAGTTGCGGTGCAAGACGCGACTTTTAAAATTGCTACAGCAGATGGTACGGCATTGAGATACAAAGAAATAAATATAAATAAAAATGATAATGTTATCATAAATGGCAATGATTATTCATGGCATTTGAAAAATATTAAAGCCTTTAAAGTGCCATCATTCACGCCGATAACCGAGACTTTTATGCCACAAGTTTTGGTCGCACCGACTACTTTTGGAGTGGGAAATTATAAAGGAGACATGACCACTTGGAATGATTACGGCAAGTTTATGTACACCTTGAATCAGCATCGGCAAGAGTTGCCGCCTCAAACCGTAGATTATTTGAAACAATTGGTATCAAATTGTACGGATACGATTTGTATGGTTGAAAAAATATATACGCATTTGCAAAATATGACTCGATATTTTTCGATTCAATTAGGGATAGGCGGTTGGCAAACGATTATTGCAAAAGAGGTTGACCATAAAAAATATGGTGATTGTAAAGGTTTAAGCAATTATATGGTGGCAATGTTGGCAGCAGTGGGGGTGAAAGGGCATTGCGTAGTGATTCGAGCGAATGACCAAACGCAATATGAAGATTTTCCGAATCCTTTTTTCAATCACGAAATTGCTTGTGTGCCTGTTGGAAAAGATACGATTTGGTTAGAATGTACCAATCAAACGATTCCTTTTGGTTATTTAGGGAGTGGAACGGATAATCGCTTATGTCTGCTTTTCGATGAAAAGGGTGGCAAAGCGGTGTTGACACCAAAATATGATGAAAAAGTAAATACGATTTATAAAACGAGTTTGGTTTTGTTGGATTCGTTGGGCAATGCAACGATTCAAGGGACGAATCGGTATGCGGGCATCGAGTCGCAATATATGCAACATATTTTTGAATCAGATGAGACGACTCGAAAAAAACATGTTTATTATTATTTGGATGTCAAGCATTTCGATATTAAAAATTTAAATTATAAGTTAAATAAAACACGCATTCCCTCTGTGGATGAAACTTTTGATTTATCGGTTGAAAAATTAGCTTCCGTGAATGGAAAACGGCTTTTTTTGCCTTTGAACTTGTTTTCGGTTTGGACAAAGGTGCCATCGGGCGATTCGACGCGTTTGTATGAGGTGCAGGCGGATGATAGGGGCGTTACACAAATTGATTCGGTTTATTTTCAAATTCCTGCGGGTTTTAAGGCGGAAATCAAATACGTGCCTGTTGTGTTGGAAAACGAATTTGGTAGTTATGAAATGAACGTAACGAATGTTGAGAATAGAATTTTATTTTATAGAAAAATGATTTTAAATAATAAAATTTTGCCCAAAGAGAAGATTACCGTTTTGAATGACTTCTTGAGGCAAGTGATTAAAGCCGATAAATCAAAATTGGTCTTAGTTAAAAACTAATTTGTCATTGTAGTTAGTTTGTTAAAATAATTTTTGCCATAAAATTAATTTTTAAACCAGCGGTTGCAAAAATAACAATTTTGGTTACTTTTGTTCTAAAAAATATCAACAGCATGCACGAATCAACCAACCGCCGTGATTTTATAAAAACGGCATCTGTATTCGGAACGAGTTTGCTCGCTGCACAAGTGGGTTTATCTGCGCAGACGAATGTTGCGCCCGCGTTTTTACGGAGAGGCCCGACCAAATCAAAAATTAATTTAGGCATCATCGGTACAGGCTTGCGCGGGCGCGATCATTTGGAAATGATGTTGTATCGCATTGACGTTCAAGTAGTTGCGATTTGCGACGTGGCCCCTGCGGCACTTGCGGCAAGCCAAAAAATCCTCGCCGACCGCAAACAACCCAAAGCCGATGAATACGGCAGCAAAGGCGACCGCGATTATTTGCGGCTTTTGGAGCGCAAAGATTTGGATGCGGTGCTGATTGCGACCCCGTGGAAATGGCATTCTGAAATGGCGATTGCTTCGATGAAGCGCGGTATTTACACGGCAACGGAAGTTTGTGGTGGTTTTTCATTGGATGAATGTTGGGAACTCGTGCATGCGCACGAAGAAACGGGAGCGCATTTATTTTTTTTGGAAAATGTTTGCTATCGCAGAGACGTTATGGCGATATTAAATATGGTTCGACAAAATATGTTTGGCGAAATCATCCATTTGGAAGGCGGTTATCAACACGATTTACGCGCCGTGAAATTCAATGATGGCAAGCAACCTTATGGCGGCGGCGTTGAATTTGGCGCAAAAGGTTTCAGTGAAGCGCGTTGGCGAACGGAAAACAGTTTGTATCGAAATGGTGATTTATATCCAACACATGGCATCGGACCCGTTGCAAATTTTATTAATATCAATCGCGGCAATCGTTTTTTGTACCTCACTTCGATGGCATCGAAAGCACGTGGTTTGCATGATTATGTGGTCAATCATCCAAAAGGTGGCGCGACTCATACGAGTGCGCAAGCAGAATTCAAATTAGGAGACGTTGTGACGACGCTTATTAAGTGCAATAATGGTGAAACGGTGATTTTGAGCCACGATACCAATTTGCCGCGCCCGTATTCGTTAGGTTTTCGGGTGCAAGGGACGCGAGGTCTGTGGATGGATGTGAATCAATCGGTGATGATTGAAGGCGTGACCGCAAAGGCGCATCGTTGGGAAAAACAAGAAGATTGGTTGAAAAAATATGATCATCCGTTGTGGAAAAAGTACGAAAAAGAAGCCGAAAATGCAGGGCATGGCGGCATGGATTTTTTTGTAGATAACGCTTTTGTTGAATGTGTAAAACAAGGGATTCCAGCCGTTTTGGATGTTTATGATGCGGCGACTTGGTTAGCAATTACACCTTTGTCAGAAGGTTCAATTGCGACGGGTGGGATGCCACAACAATTTCCAGATTTCACACGCGGGCGATGGATGTCGAGACCAGTAGATTTTGCGTTGGATGATAGTTTTTGAATCATAATGAATGGTGAATTTGTAAAAATTCATCATTCATCATTTAAACAAAAGGCTTATCTTTGCAATCTTATGATGAAAACCTTTTTTCCAACAAAAAATGACCTATCAGGTCTCGAAATTACCCTATTGGCACTCAAGATTTTGTAGATATTATCGAATCAGGTGCGATTTACGTGGATAAAACCCACTTTATATGCGTTATCTAAAAAACAAATGGTTTGTATTGGCATTTGTTTTACGACGCAAAAACGAGGGATTTCAGGTTCTGTGATTCTAAATTTGGAAGATGTAGCAGCGTATTTGGCTCAAACGAATTAGAATTTTTACGATGTTAAAGATTTTAAAATTGAAATTTCAGCAATTTCCGCTTTGGAAAATGGAGATATGAATGGTAAAACGGATTGAACGGATTGAAGGATTGAAACGGATTTTTTTTGATTTTTTGCTTAAAATTCGTGCATTTGGGTAAAAAAATCCGTTTCAATCCGTTCAATCCGTTTTACCATTCATATCTCCATTTTCCAAAGCGGAAATTGCTGTTGAAATTTATACTTATTTAAATGCTTCTTCCACTAACTTCGCTTGTTCGCGTTGATGCACGCTCATAAACCCAGTCGCAGGCGACGCACTCGCAGGACGACCCACATATTGCAAACGCAAATCACTATGAAAACTTGCCAAATACATCCACGCACCCATGTTTGCAGGTTCTTCCTGCGCCCAAATTGCCGATTTGACATGATATTTTTTCATAATTGCCTTGACTTGCTCTTGTGGGAACGGATATAATTGCTCAATCCGCACAATTGCAACATCATTCCGATTATCAACTTTTTGTTTTGCCAATAAATCGTAATAAACTTTTCCTGTACAAAAAACCAATTTTTTAACTTCACTTGCCGTTACATTCGCATCATCCAACACTTCTTTAAAACGATTACCCGTTTCAAATTCCGAAATATCCGAAATCACTTGTGGATGCCGTAACAACGATTTTGGCGACATTACGATTAACGGTTTTCTAAACGGACGCTCCAACTGACGGCGCAATAAATGGAAGAAATTAGCAGGAGTTGTAATATTTGCAACCGTCATATTATTTTCTGCACAACTTTGTAAAAAACGCTCCATCCGTGCAGAGGAGTGTTCGGGTCCTTGACCTTCAAAGCCGTGTGGCAACAACATAACAATCCCATTTTGACGCTGCCATTTCGTTTCGCCCGCCACAATGAATTGATCTATAATGGTTTGTGCACCATTTACGAAATCACCAAATTGTCCTTCCCAAAGGACTAATGAATCAGGTTGCGCCATTGCATACCCATATTCAAAGCCCAAAACCGCATATTCCGATAACAAAGAATTATAGATGTGGAACGTTCCTTGTTTCTCTTGAATGCCCATCAAACGACTATATTGTTCATTGGTTTCGGAATGAAACAACACCACATTTCGATGCGAAAAAGTCCCCCTTTTGACATCCTCACCACTCAAACGCACATCTTTATTTTCTAATAAGATAGAACCATACGCCATCAATTCCGCCGTAGCCCAATCAATGATGCCTTTATCTAAGGTGTCAGGATACGTTTTGCGCAATAAACGTTCAATCGGTCCCGCCACTTTAAAATCATTTGGTGTTTTCTTTAAATGCGTAGTTAATTGATTTAGAACAACTTTACTAACACCCGTTGCAGGCGAACTTGCATAATCAGCCGCCGTTGTCAGTTGTTTCATGCGCTGCCAAGCCTGTTCAGGAGCTTGATAGGCGTAAGTTAAACGCTTCTGTTTGACATCTGATAAACGATTTTGCAAATCATCATCAAATTTTTGCGCCATCTCTTCAGACAATGATTTTTGAATTTCATTTCGTTGAGCGAGCTTTTCGGAATATAAAATTCGGACAGAAGGGTGATTTTTAATCAATTTATATAGTAAAGGTTGCGTTACTTCTGGATTATCGGCTTCATTATGACCATTCCGACGATAGCAAACCATGTCAATAAACACATCTGTATTAAACTTTTGACGATATTCAACCGCCAATTCACAGGCAAAAATCACAGCTTCAGGGTCATCCCCATTGACGTGAAAAGTCGGAGCCTGCACCACACTCGCCACACTTGACGCGTAATACGAAGACCGCGCATCTTCAAAATCGGTCGTAAAACCGACTTGATTATTGATGACATAATGAATCGTGCCGCCCGTATAGTAGCCGTTCAACTGACTCATTTGCACAATTTCATATACGATACCTTGTCCTGCGACCGACGCATCGCCGTGAATCATAATCGGCAAAATCCTATCATAGTCACTATCGTACAAAATATCCGCTTTTGCGCGTGCAAAACCTTCCATCACTGCATCAACTGCTTCCAAATGCGATGGATTCGGCAATAATTTTAAATATACTTCTTTATCGTGAATGGTTTTCACTTGTGAAGAAAAACCCAAGTGATATTTTACGTCGCCCGACCCAAAACTAAGGTCAAGTACGGCATTGCCTTCAAACTCATTAAAAATATCACCATACGTTTTGCCCATGATATTCGCCAAAACATTCAAACGACCGCGATGCGCCATCCCAATAATCACTTCTTCCACGCGGTCATCCGCGCCCGCATTGATAATTGCGTCAATCCCTGCAATCGTTGCCTCACCCCCTTCGAGTCCGAAACGTTTATACGCGCCATATTTTTTGGCTAAAAACTCTTCCATGCCCACTGCGCCATTGATTTTTTCCAAAATCCGACGCTTTTTTTCCAAATTTAACCCAAAATCTGATTTTAAATTTCGATTTTCGATTTTTTCGCGCAACCAAAGTCTTTTTTCATGATGGTCAATATGAGAATATTCAAAACCGATATTGCCACCATAAATTTGATTTAAACGGTCAAGAATTTGCTGTAAAGTCGCATCTTTGAGTCCAATCGCTTCACCCGCTTTAAACATTTTGTTTCTATCTCCATCCTCCAAACCCCAGTCCGCCAAGTCGAGATGAGCGAAACGATTGCGGCGCGTTCGAATCGGATTCGTTGTAGAAAGCAAATGCCCCCGATGCCGAAAACCATCAATTAAGGTCATTACACTGAATTCTTTGGCAGGAATCGCCGTAGGAAGGGCTGTTTGAGCCGTCAAATCGGTTGTAACACCATTGTTGGCGGTGTTTGCGTAATCAAAACCTTTGAAAAACGCCGCCCAAGTGGGGTCAAGGTCTGCCGCATTTTGCAAATATTGGCGATACATATTTTCGATATAACTTGGATGCGCATTCGCCAATGCTGAAAAATCTTTCATATTTGATTATGATTGAAAGTACGATTTAAAAACAAAAAGTGTTTAAATCGTACCAAAAATGAAAATATATAGAAATCTATATGTAAAATTACATTGTTTTTTGAAACGTTCAAATGCTTTTTTTTCTAAACCTTAAAAAACGTGCAAATATCTGTTGTTTAGATTGATTTTAAATTTTTTTTGTCGTTTTTGTTCCGAAAAAAGTGAAATAAAAATTTGTGGAATCCAATAGAAATCTTACCTTTGCGCTCCGAAATGTAAACCGTCAAAAATCGGTTTGTTTTTTAACTTAATTTCAAAAATAATATGGCACATCATAAGTCATCGAAAAAAAGAATTCGTCAAGAATCAGCACGGCGTTTGAGAAATCGGTATTACAAGAAAACCACTCGGAATGCTATCAAAAAATTGCGCGGCACGACCGACCTAAATGAAGCAACAGCTGTAATGCCTGACATCATTGCAATGATTGACAAATTGGCGAAAAAAGGGCGCATCCATAAAAATAAAGCAGGCAACTTGAAAAGTGGCTTGATGAAAAAAGTAAATGGTTTAGTCGCAGCATAAGATGAATCATTGAAAATCAATGTTTTACAAACTGTTTTGTAGAATATTTAACTTGCAGCAAGTTTCAAACTTGCTGCAAGTTATTTGTGTTTGTACGCCGATCACTCAAAATTTCTATTGTATTAAGCCCTAAACAATTAGGGAAATAGTGCAATAGAAAAAAGGGGAGGCAGAGAGCGCAAAATTTGATTTTTGATTTTTTTTGCAAAAAAAATCAAAAATCAAATTTTGCACTCTCTGAAAGGTTTTTTCCTACGCTCGGCACTTTTTTAAACTTTGATTTCCTAATTCTTTTTAAAAAAATAGCGATGTCAAAAAAAAACTTAAAACAGGCTACTAAAGCTTCATTTAGGTTCAAACCTGCGAAGCAATCTGCACCTAAACCCAATAAAAAACACGGCAAAAGCCTTGAAACCAAACAGTTTTTGTCTATTGTTGCGATTGGCGCAATATTATTAGTTTTGTTTTTGTATGTTGTGTTTCATTAATGCAAACACATAGGAGACATAGATTAAAACATTCTATGGTTTCCTACGCCCCTATGTGTTTGTAAAATTAACCCTTCCGCCCAAAATCCGCAGGAATCTCGCCCCAAATATCCGTTTCCCATTTGATAATCGGATTTTGAAACGTATTATTATGTAACCAAAATAATCCTTTATCAATCATGTCAAAAATCTTCTTATTCTGTTGACTTTCAATTAATTGCGTTTTGACATTTTTATTTTTAACCCAAGCCATCGCCGTTTTGGAATCCGTATAAATCGGCATTATTGGCAATTCAGACCGTTTCAACAACGCTAATGCATGCACAATAGCTAAAAACTCACCAATATTATTCGTCCCTTGCGCCAACGGTCCGACATGAAATAATTGTTGCCTTGTCCGATAATCTACGCCACGATATTCCATATCGCCAGGATTGCCGCTACACGCCGCATCTACACACCAAGCGTCCGAATGAGGCGGTTTTTTCAAAATAATATTTGGTGCAACCTTCTTTTCACTGTTTGTGGCGAGATAATCCCACATATTTCCGCGAAAAGCGCGTTCCGCTTCTGCTTTTGTTTCAAACGATTTGTATCGTGCGCCCTCGAAACCGTCCACATTTTTTTTACAAATATTCCAATCTTCGTAAATACCAGGTTTCACGCCGCGCCAAACGACATAAAATTTAACTTTATTTTTTTTCGACATAAGGTAATGATGAATTTGTAAAGTATTGATTATCAATGTTTTTTGAAAATGAATGGATGTAAGTAGTTGGCTAAAATAAACCATGTTAAAAAGGAGGGTTTAAAAGACCCTTTGGCGAGAGATGTGTTTGCTTTTTTTGATTTTTTTGCAAAAAAATTAAAAAAAACACACACATCTCTCGCCGCCGATCCCGCTTATGGCGAGCAAATCCTCTGATTTTTAACAGTGTTTATTTAGGTTCAAGTACAAATCATTCGCATCGCCGTAAAAGTAAGTAAAATTGTTTTTTTTACTATAATTAGAAATCAAAGAATTGTACATTCATCATTCATGTATCATTTTCCAAATCATTGCTTTCCAATTTTTATCATATTCGGGCAAAGTGCTTCCTTTGAATATATCAGGTTTAATTGAAATAAGTTTCTCATTAGCGGGTTGCGAGCAAATGCCATAAAAATGAGTCACATTCCACCCGTCGTCGTAAATACTCGCTTTGAAAACATAAATGGATAAGTTTTTTCCATCTTCTTTAAAAGACTGTTTATCAATGATTTCGATTTGGTCAGGAGTCTGATTGTCGCCTTCGTAAAACATTTTGCCAAAAACAAGCGCACTCACAATACTTTCTTGAGAACGATATTGGGCAGGCACAAGCTGTATTTTATTTAATTCCGCCAAACGAAGCAATGTATGATACCACATATTTTTATCTGCAAAAAGCCGTTTCCAAACAGACTCGGGTAATGTTTCGCCTTGTTCGAGGAGTGCAATATTTGCTGCTGCCGCTAAATCAATCTTATTACTGATCATATTTGTGCGTAAAACATTCAAAATCAATTCATTCTTAGGTAATTTGCCCAAAATATACATTAAATAAATGGCATCTTGAAGTGTCTCTACATTATGAATTTGAGTAGGCGCTGTTTGCGCTTGAGCCATAAAAATGGATTGATATTGATTCACTAAATCAATAGAAATAGCATTTTCATCCAAAAAATGAATCGAAATTAAGTTTAAAAGCCTCTTGAATGCTTTTGTTTCAAACAATTCTTGCATCATTCGTTGATACAACAATGATACTTTATTAAAATTTTTAATACTTACTTTATTCATCTCATCTAAAATAGCATTGCTTGAATAAATACTTGACTGCGAAGACCGATTCCAATTTTTTGCCAATTCAAAAAAAGCATTTTCAAACAATTCGGATGCATTTGATTTATCTTTTAAAGCATCTAACAATAAAGCGGTTAAAATACGCGCTTGTAAATGAGTCGCATTACTATCTCGGTGAAACAATTTTTTTAAACAATCAATACTATTGGGGTCTGAAAAAGCGAGAATTTTATCCAATAACAAATGACGCGTTGAATTCATTTCCAATGAATCATCTTGGTAAGGCTGCATGACCGCCGAATATAATTTAGATAAATCAATTTTTTTGAAAGAATATTCTGATAAAATCAGATACGCCTTATCTCGGGTTGAATCGTTTAATAAATCTTGCAGTAAAATATCTGTTTTAGGTGTATAAAATTGTTGTGTATTTTCTGGATATTGCGGATTGAGTAATTTGAATTTGTCACAAAATGTTTTAATAAAACTCTCATCTGAAACTTCATGTGGTAAATGTGCTGATAATTCGTAACATTCATTTCCAATTCTAAACATAATGTTTCGATAAGTAGTGCCCCGTTTATCCAATTGGAAACGCAATGATTTTGCCTTTCGGCCTTGAAAAACGGTATCAATAATTGTCAATTGTTCAGGAATGCGGTTGAAACGCCAACGCAAAAAGCGACGACATAAAGAATCTTCATTTTCGGGTGCGTAATAAGGCGAAAACCGAATGGTCGAAACCGAAAACGAAATGCCCGATTGCGGACTCGTCACGCGCCAAGAGGTTTCACGGACTTCGGGATAATCGCCTGGATGTTCGGACTCGGAAATTTGCATAGGGGACGTACCAAGCGGAACACCAACCATATATTTTTCATTTTTAAGCGATTGTGTGACAAAAGTAGTTGGCGCAAAAGGTAGGAATTGAAACGAATTAAACCAACTTTCTGCATTGATAGCCTCTTTTTCGGCTTTTTTTTCGCCTTTCGGGTGCAAGGTCGGCGGCTGCAACACGAGCAAATACACTCGATTGCCGCGCAACCAACAACGCACATGGATTTGTACATTTTGTACCTCATATACGACATACCTACCTGCATAACCATTCATATTTAACTCAATGAATTTCAATTGATTAGGTTCAGAGCCACTCCATAAACGCCTTAAATTTTCTTTGAAAAAAGTATCAATATCCGTCAATTCTCTGCCCGCAGGCAAATCATTATAACGAATCATATACACATTTCCTGATGGATCTTCGCTTTTGAATAAATGCGCTTTTAAACCCGCAACATCATACTCATCAGGTGATAAATAATTGTTTTTAAAGGACTTACTTAGTGGTGGATTTGGTAATATAATTGAAAACGCGCCCATACTATCCTCAAAAGTGACCCAGCCTCTGTTGGGTGACAGTGGTGGTTGCAAGGAAGAATAATCGTGTT
>JBEEMZ010000104.1:0-16206 GCA_041192405.1 Bacteroidota bacterium
TACACTACTGAGTTATTAAAGTTGTAATATGTTTTTTTCCCGCAGATTTTCGCAGAATAGAGACTCAAAAAGAAAATCCGCGAGAATCTGCGGGAAAAATAGATTGATAATCAATTATTTACATATTAAATCTTTAACAACTCAGTAGTGTAAGCGTTGCTTAATGCTGTCCAAAATCATTTTAACATGTTGTTTTGCGAATTTGTCGCTTTCTTCTTTTGAAATGGGTTCGCCATATCGCTTTTGAATCAAACTATTCACTTTATCATCTTGTTGATAAGTAGTTGAACCCCACTTTTTAACAGGTTTTATTTATGCTCAAGTACTTATGTGTTTAAAAGGTAAAACCGCTACCTTGCTTTGATTTAGGTGAAATCTTTGATGTAAATGCATCAAAGATTTCACCTAAATCATTCATCTACTTAAAAACATGTAATTGAGCCGTTCCACCTTTTCCTTCATTGCTGATATATAAAGTACCATCTATATCAAAACAAATGCCTTCGGGCTGCCGATGCACTAATTTATCCATTTTGACCATTGTAATCAGTTCGTTTTGACGGTTAAAGACCATTAAAACTTTATTGATGCTCGAAATAATATAAATTTCACCCGTTTTCGGATGAATCGCAATCCCTGATGGCCCCAATTTCAAATAACTTTCCTTTAAAAAATCTTCTTTCAAAGCGTCAAAACGCGCATCTGTTTGTTTTTGAAGAAATGCCTGCAACATTTCTAACGTAATCGTCAATATCGGTTTGGGATTCAACTGCTTTGCATTCAAATCAAATGAATAGACATTTTTAAACATTTCATCGCCCTCTTTCTGCCCTTTCGACGCAAACCACAAACTATTTGTTTGTTTATCATAACACAAACCTTCAATATTATCTTTTTTGGTTAAAAAAGTATCCACTTGTTCAATGGTCGGTTTGCCCGACGCAATCCCCGTCAAAACCATGACAGCACCTTTACTTTTGACGATATACGCAACATCGCCGACGATGGCTATATCTTCAAAATCGCCTTTTTCTTTGAAGAAAATAGGTGGTTCATCCACCTTACCAGTCTGTTTATCAATGAGATACATATAACCTGTTTCATCTTGTATAGCAGCTAATTTGCGTCCGTCGGCAGTAAAACAAATGCCTGAAATTTCTTCTAATGCGGGCGGCATATCGAATGTTTTATCGGGTACATTGAGGCGATATGGGAAATCATTCGTTTGCACTTTTTTGGGCATCTTGCATTGCCACAGCCAGCATAACAGCGCAATTGCAAACAATAATAAGATTAATTTTGTTATCATAAGATGATTTATTAAAAATTGGAGCGTGAATAAAAAAGCAAAGGAAATAAAAAATGCTCATAATTTCCTTTAATCCATGAAAAATTGCATTTTCATTCATTCAATTTTAGTTATATACTAAAAATTTATACTATCAATATCAATATATGTGTAATTTTGCAATGGATTTTTAAATTCAAATCAGTATTTTAAATCAATTCATTATGGTTTTTGACATTAACGAACACCCACATCGCCGTCGGAATCCTTTAACGGATGCTTGGGTTTTGGTTTCGCCGCAACGTTCCAAACGCCCTTGGCAAGGACAAATCGAACCTTCCTCTGAAGTCGAACTCCTACAACATGACCCCAATTGCTATCTCTGCGCGGGGAATGAGCGCATGAATGGGGTCACAAACCCGAATTACAAAAATGTATTTGCGTTTTGGAACGATTTCCCTGCGATGGTTTCCGACCACATCGAGGAAACGGATCATTTCCAATCCGACTTTTTCACTGCCAAAGCCGAACGCGGTTTATGTCGAGTGATTTGCTTTTCGCCGCGCCACGATTTGACGGTTCCAGAAATGGACGTTGAAGATATTCGAAAAATTGTAGATGCATGGTGCCATGAGTATGCGGCTTTAAGCGGGATTGCGTTTGTAAACCATGTTCAAATCTTTGAAAACAAAGGAGCAATGATGGGTTGTTCCAATCCGCATCCGCATGGACAGATTTGGGCGCAAGGAACTATCCCAGAGGAAGCGGCTAAAAAAGCAAAAAATCAATTAGCTTATTATAAAAAGCACGGAAAAACCTTGTTAAGTGACTATTGGGCGGCAGAATTGAGCAAAAAAGAACGCATGATCTTTCAAAATGATCATTTTGTTGGACTTGTGCCGTATTGGGCAACTTGGCCTTTTGAAGCGATGATTATCCCCAAACGAGCCATGCCGCGCATCACGGACATGACGAACGATGAAAAAAACAGTTTTGCAGACGCGTACAAACAATTGACGGTCTGTTATGACAATTTGTTTAAATGTTCTTTTCCATATTCTGCGGGCATTCACCAAGCTCCGACCGACGGCAAAGACCATTATGAATGGCATTTTCATAAAACATTTTATCCACCCTTGTTGCGTTCGGCAACGGTGAAAAAATTTATGGTTGGCTACGAAATGTTTGGCAATCCGCAACGCGATATTACACCCGAAATGGCAGCTTCTATGATGCGGCGGGTTTCAAAATATCATTATAAAGCGGATTAGAAGGTTGGTTAAGAATGTAAGGATGAATGATGAATAGTTAATTTTATAAAAATTTGATAATCAAGTTATTATAAAATTCATCATTCATCATTCATCATTCATCATTCCTAATCTTCAGTTTCCACAGGGGCAGTTACTTTGATTTTGCCTGGATTGGCTTCCAAACGGCGTTTGATTTCCGCTTCGATTTCGTTCGCCACTTCTGGATTATCGTCCAAAAACGTCTTCGTACCTTCACGCCCTTGCGCCACTTTCGCCCCGCGATAGCTGTACCAAGAACCACTCTTACCCATCACTTCCGTCTCAACGCCCATATCTACAATCTCGCCGACCTTAGAAATGCCTTTGCCGAACACAATATCAAATTCTGCAACACGGAATGGCGGTGCTAATTTATTTTTCACCACCTTCACTTTCACGTGATTGCCCGTCAAATTACCATCTTTATCCTTAATCGCGGAACCCGATTTGCGAATATCTAACCGAATAGATGCGTAAAATTTTAATGCGTTACCGCCCGTTGTCGTTTCGGGATTGCCGAACATGACCCCGATTTTCTCCCGCAACTGATTGATAAAAATACAACAACAATTAGTCCGACCAATCGTTGCCGTCAATTTCCGCAATGCTTGCGACATCAAACGCGCTTGTAAACCCATTTTTGACTCCCCCATTTCGCCTTCAATCTCCGCTTTCGGCACTAACGCCGCTACTGAGTCAATTACAATAATGTCCACCGCACCAGACCGAATCAAATTATCCGCGATTTCCAATGCTTGTTCCCCGTTATCAGGCTGCGAAATCAACAAATTATCTACGTCAACCCCTAACGCTTGTGCATAAAAACGGTCAAAAGCATGTTCTGCATCAATAATTGCTGCAATACCGCCTTTTTTCTGACATTCCGCAATCGCGTGAATCGCTAAGGTCGTTTTACCAGATGATTCAGGTCCATATATTTCAATGACCCGACCTTTTGGAAGCCCATTTACGCCCAACGCAACATCCAACCCCAGAGAACCCGTTGAAATCGTCTCGACTTCTTCAACTTGTTTTTCGCCCAATTTCATGACCGTTCCTTTGCCGTAGGTTTTGTCGAGGCGTTCCAGAGTGGCTTGTAACGCTTTAAATTTCGAGTCTTTTTCTTTTTCGCTTTTCTCGTTTGCCATTTTTAACTATTTTAAATAAAAATTAAGATATACTGTTTGGTACAACAATGATGCAAAATTAAACTTTTTGTTCCGACTGACCAAGTTTTTAGCCATTTATTTTTCAAAAAAAGTGAGATTTTTTTTATACTTATAAAACATTTCAAAAATATTTTAAAACATTTTTGCGAACGTATATGGACATAGAAGCCATAAGTTTTTGAGTATAAATTTCGGAAACCTGCGCCGTTTCCGAAACTTATATGTTATGAAAATCGCTTATTTTTGCACTGAAGAAAACCGCGAAACTGCAATTACGCGGTCGTAACGCGCCCCAAATGGACGATGATACATTATAATGGTGTATTCATTTTCCGTTTCGTAGCGATTGCCTTCCAGCGCGTCAAAATCAGGTTTTTGATAGGGCTCCACCACTACATATTGATAATTATAAAATCCTTGTTTTAACAATATATCTGTTTCATATACCTTTCCATTAAACTTCATTTTGCAAAATGGACGCAATTTCCAATCTACAAAATTGCCTATTACATATACATTACCTGAATCTAACTCATTGATTTTCAAGGTAAAATGCGTATTAATATATTCACCTTTGACATCACCTTCCCCCAAATCTTTATTCTCAATCACATAATTCCCATTCGCATCCTTGTCAAATAAATAGGGTACTTCCGACCTATCTAAGTCCGCAAAGAGCGTATAATCCCAAGTTTCATTACCACGCTCCAATTTTGCAACGCGCTCACTCCGAAAACGCGTACTCCGCAAATCCGCTTGTCGGAATTCTTTGCCGCCCGAAAATGAAATTTTATCTTGATAATCAAATGCAATTTCTTCACCCTTCACGTAAAAAGGCGGCACATTCGAGATAGCTTTATCCCAACGACCATTTTGCAAAATCGTTGCTTTAAGCTCAATTAATGGATTATTAATCCGATAGCTTTTCGCAACTAATTGAAAATCAAACTCTTGATGTGTATTATATTTGGCAGCGTTGGAAAACGTCATTTTGGGCAGTATGCTTGTCAACGATTCTGAAATAATAAATCGGCGCGTAATTAATGGTTTTTTATTCACTAAGTCATCAAAAATTTTTAATGTATAATTACCTGATTTTGTGAACGATATATTTTCATTAGGCAATTTTAACTCGTAATGCATATATGGAATCAATGTATTGAACGCCGCATTATATTGTGTGATTTGCTCCTCATTGAAACCCATCAAATACTCTTGTTGTTCCAATTTAGAAGGTTTCCAATCGGCATCACAATGTTGAACGGTATAATACAATCTTTTAATATCAGCGTCTAAATCATCGAAAGAAAGTTGTAAAACACCCGCATTAAGTTCCATAATTGGCATATTAAGCGGTTGCCCGACAGGATGAAACTTGATAGAAGCCCAATTTTCACCCATTACATCGTCGTCAATGAGTGGTTCAAGGGGGGCTTGTGCGTGTAATTGTAAGGAAATGAATAAAAATGGCAATAGTTTTTTTGGAATTGACATGTTAAAATAAATGATTAATTGAATAAAATTGAACGGACTCATTTTGCAAGATAACGATTTAATTGTGAACTAAGTTTGTCAAAAGTGGTTTAAAAGATGAATGATGAATGATGTATTTTAAAAATTCATTATTTATCATAATGCATGACGCACTAAACAAATAGAGAAAAAAAGACCTTCCAAGTAGAGGTAAATTTAATTTTTGATTTTTTTTGCCAAAAAAAAATCAAAAATTAAATTTACCTCTACTTGTACCCTTTTTTCGGGCGTGATTTTCCCTATTTATTTAGCACGTCATGCAATAGTGCCCCTAAATAAACGGAATTATATTGTTATTAGTATAAAACAAATTAGTTACATTATATATGAATATTGCAGATTTACGCCAAGATTACCGCCAAAAATCCCTTGACCTATCTGATACAGAGGCAGACGCGATGGGACAATTCAAAAAATGGTTTCAAGAAGCATTGAATGCCAACATTTTAGAGCCAAATGCGATGACCGCAGCTACTTGCTCGAAGGCGGGAAAACCTTCTGCAAGAATCGTGTTATTAAAAAACGTGACCGAAAAGGGCTTTACGTTTTTCACCAATTACGATAGTAAAAAAGGACATGATTTGGCTGAAAATCCTTCTATTGCATTGGTATTCAATTGGTTAGATTTACAAAGGCAAATTCGGATTGAAGGTATTGCGTATCCAATTGAACCGCATTTATCCGATGAATATTTTCATTCGCGCCCGCGTGCGAGTCAGTTAGGCGCGATTGCTTCGCCGCAAAGTCAGGTTGTGACGGATAGGGCAGTTTTGGAAAAAGCATTGCAATCGGTCACGAATGCGCATGCGGAGGAAACGACGTTGCCGCGACCTGCGCACTGGGGCGGCTATGAAGTGATGCCGAATCGAATCGAATTTTGGCAAGGGCGGCGCAGTCGGTTACATGATAGAATTGTTTATACGAAACTTGACAATGGCACTTGGGAACGCAGCCGTTTAGCACCTTAATCATGTTTTTTGTTTATAATTTTTTGTTTTAAAAACATTTTCCTACGAAATGACAAAATAAATTGTCATTGTTTTTTGTTTATAATTTTTTGTTTTAAAAATATTTTTCTACGGAATGACAAAATAAATTGCTTGTGTAAAACCCATCATAAGCGCGAAAAATCGTAGGGGCAAGTCGTGACTTGCCCTTTTTTAATTTATTACAAGCCGTTAATTATGAATGATTTATAAATGATTTAAAAAGGCAGGTCGTGACCTGCCTCTGCGATTTTTGGAGATTCGATGTAGGATAAACTAATGGCGTTGGATTTCGCCCCACATGCAAATCGCCCAATAAGAGTGGTCGCAAAAACATGGTATATCGGGATGCATACATTTCTAATTGTTCAATATATTGGGTTCGGTCAAAATTAAAAATGTCATTCCGCAGGAAACGTTTCCTACAGAATGACGAAGGCAAAATATAAAAACTCACATTAAATAATAAAATCAAAATTTTATTCTGTCAACTATAACCTTACCGACTTTATTTATTTTACAAATTGGCTTTACGAAACTTCGGCGCAGTAAAACAGCTTTTTCTAAAACACTCATCTTTGTCGAATCGTCGTTTCAATTTCTTCATATTCCGTAAAATACTCAGGTGATTGTTTTGGAGGCTGTTGATAATTGCCCAAACCTTCTTGAAAACGGTCTTGCATGCGTTCTTGGAAAGTTGCGCTAATGCGTTCCAAGCGTTTTTTCGCAATCGCTTTGAGCAGCAACCAAGTCGCTACCACAGGCGCGGCAAAAAAGGTAAATCCTGCGTACAAGATGCCGCGCAATATATCGCGTTGAAAAGCATTACCTATTGATTTAAAATGATTTATAACTACTTTATAATCAATGATTAACGTCGCAACGACGATGATAGGAAACGCCCACCAAATCAAACTCATGAAACCTGATATAGCGTAATAGCCTAATAAGACGATGCCTGCGATGATTAGTAAGCCTGTGAGACCACTGAAAGAATTATTACGAGATGGTATATACATGATACAATTTTTTAAGATTCGGAAATGATTTTAATGGTTAAACCAAAAATGAATTTAAATAGTTTGCTTTCGCGGGCAAAATACGACGAATCTGTTTATTTTTGCCACGAATTTGAATAAAAATTCGTGGCAGAGGAAAAAAGGTTTTCTATAGCGCGATAATTTTTTTTTTTAAATGATTTTTATTACAAAAAAAAATCATTTAAAAAAAATTATCACGCTATGCACCTTTTCGCGGCGCGACATTTTCCTAATTATTTCAGGTTTAATGCATTAGTTAACTAATTGATTGTCAACAATTTAACTAACCAACTAACTAACTAACTATGTATATCTTATTGATTTCCATTGTCATTGGACTTTTTGTTGCGATGCTTTTTTTAAATATCTATTTTCGGATGAAAGTGTTCCAAGTGTATGGACGCTTAGTGCGGGCGCGTGTCGAATTTGGCGCGGCGCACATCTTCAATAGCGAAAAAATGGCTGCTGAAATCCTGCCCAAATATCCTGCACAACGAGAAGATATTTTGTTATTTGTGCGGCATATCCATTATTCAATTCGGATGGCGAGCGTTTTGACAGGTTTGATAACCGTTTTTGGTGGTATTTTAATGTGGTATCGGCACGAATGAATCATGAATAATGAATGATGAATATTTTAATTTATAAATCAATGATTATCAATTTTTGAACAATTATAAATCAACATCTTAAATTATATATAAAAATTCATCATTCCTCATTCACCATTCATCATTTCTTCATAAATTTATCTAAACCGCATTGTAAAAATGCTTGATATGTTTTTACATCAGGTGTGAAACCAACAGGTTGATTTAAAACTTTCAACGTATTCGGGTCAAGCAACACGTAATACGGCTGCGAGTTGCGCCCAAAATGAACCGCTTCAAAATCTGCCCACTTGCTGCCTACCGTTTGCTTCTTTTTATTATCAAAAGTTGAAGTATATATTTCATTGTTTATCAATGCTTTACGGTCATCCGTGTAAAGAGAAATTAAAACATATTTATCTTTTATCAATTCATAAACGCTGGGTTTTCCCCAAACTAAATCTTCCATTTTGCGACAATTCACACATCCATAACCTGTAAAATCTAACAAAATTGGTTTATTTTGCTGTTTCGCAACCGCCAAACCTGCGTCAAAATCGTGATAACAATCCAAATTCAACGGGCAAGATTTCGGATAAATGTAACTATGTCCCGCAGGCGGCAAAATGCCACTCGCCAATTCAGGCGTTTTGAACGTTCCAGATTGTTTATCATACCGAAATCCCATTAACAAATAAATACATGTCAAAACGGAAAAACCAATCATTGTCGGGCGCACCCATGCAAATTTATGGGTTTGCACCGTTTTTTTCTTGGTGCTGATAACATATTCTTTCTTAAAACGCAAAATTTTCGCAAAATACAACGCCATGCACAACGCACATAGTATCCAAATCCCTAACATGAGTTCGTAAGGAATGAATTTTTTATTCATGGTCAAATCCGCAACGGAGAAAAATTTGAATGCTAAAGCGATTTCGATGAATCCTAACACTGCTTTTACGTCATCCATCCAGCCGCCAGACTTCGGCAACGACTTCAACCAAGCAGGAAATGCCGCAAACAGTCCAAAAGGCAACGCCAAAGCCGTCGCAAAACCTGTCATCCCCGCAATCGGACCCGAAAGATTGCCGCCCGTCGCCGTTTCGACCAATAAAGTGCCAATAATCGGGCCCGTACACGAGAACGACACGAGCGCGAGCGTGAACGCCATGAAGAAAATGCCTATCAAACCGCCGCGATTCGATGCTTCATCCGATTTATTGAGCAACCAACTTGGCAAAGTGATTTCAAAATAGCCAAAAAAGGAGATGGCAAAAAGGATGAATAAGATTCCAAAACCAATGTTAAACCAAACATTTGTGGACAACAAATTGAGTGCATCTGCGCCAAAAATCATTGTTACAATCAAGCCTAATCCAACATAGATTACAATAATTGATAATGCATAAATCGCTGCATCCCAAAGCCCTTGTGTGCGGGAGCGATTACCTTTCGTAAATAAACCGACCGTTAACGGAATCATCGGAAATACGCATGGAGTCAAAATGGCAAACAATCCGCCTAAAAATCCCATGAAGAAAATCCACCATAAAGAGCCTTTTTCTTCGGTCGCAACGTTGCCCATAGAAGCACAAACTTCTTTTTCACTCGTTTTGTCAAATTTATATTTGTTGATAGGATGATCCACGGATGGTTCTATGGCTACAGACGCGGCACCGCCAGCAACGATTCCAAACCCTGTCTTCAAATCAAAAGTGATTTCTACAGGGTCGGGTGGTAAACATTTGCCCTCGTCGCACGCTTGAATTTCAATACTTGCTTGAATCGGTGCATTCGCATCTTTGACTTTGACGCGTTGCGTAAACGTCGCATCTTGTTCAAAATCAATGAGTTGCATATCAAACATTTTATCAAAATGCTCATTTTTATGCGAACCAACTTCTGTTGCTTTGCCCATTTTTTCAGCATTTTTGACTTCAATTAAGGTTGGATTGGGCCCGCCGTCTTTGACAAATTGTGAATAGATATGCCAACCTTGCTGAATTGTGGCTTTAAAAACCAAATCATATTCTGTTTCAGACACTTTTTTCGATGTAAAATTCCATGAAACAGGATTTAATTCCCCTTTTTTGGACACTGTAACAGGTGTTTGTTCAACTTTTTGTGGTATTAATTCCGTTGTTGGCAGCGTAGCACTCGGTTTTGGTGCAGGTGTAACTTCTTTTTTGGGTGTTGTTTGCGCCATTAAACCGCCCGATTTTGGATTTTGGATTTCGGATTTCGGAATATTTGTCGCTTTCGGGGCGATTTTAGGAGGCATTTGCGTTGTAGTACTTCCTGAATTCGCACTTTGTGGCTGCACTTGTGGCGTTGCAGGCGATGGTGTAGGTGCCGTTTTAGGTGTTGCGGCAAGCGTAGATTTATTGTTAGAAGGCAGTTTGAACGTAAAATCTTCCTCTTGCGGCGGCAAACATTTCTCCTCATCGCAGGTTCCAAAACGAACTGTCCCCATAATTTTAGCCCCCGCATCTTTGACCTTGACCCGCCGCACAAACGCTACTTGTTGACTGAATTTAGTAATATTCATATCAAACATTTTGTCATAACCACTTTTTTTATGGTCAGATACTTCGCGGCTCGTGCCGACAAGACTGTATTGAGGCGTGGATTTGAAATTAAATTCAGTTTTAATAGGTCCGTCGTCACTTGGCAAAAATTGTGAATAAATATTCCAACCTTTATCCAATTTGGCAGTCGCAACAAGGTCATATTCGTCGCCTTCTATGGGCGTAGCCTCAAAAGTCCAATGAACAGGCTGTACAATTTGGCTAATGACGGGAGTTGTAAAAAGTAAAAACAATGCAATTACATGAAAACGCATGGCAAAAAAGATACTTATGATGACTTTAAATCGCGCTAAAAACAAGGTTTTTGCGCATTGAAATGAGCGATTGTTATGGTGAACGTGCAAATATAACTAAATATTTTTTTAAAACAATCATCTTTGATGAATGATGATTGATGATTGATAAATGATGGATTTTATAATTAATTGATAATCAGTTGATTATGAAATTTGTAAACAACGTGTATCTTTTTTCAATCTCTTATGGAACAAAAATTTTCAAACGAAATGTAAATATATTTGCCCGAACTTAAATTCTGATGAGCATATCTCTTAAATGTGATAACTTTGACCCTCAAAATAGGTTTGCAACTTTCCATTTCTTAAAAATTACGATTTAAAAATAATTGTTTTGAAAGCTAAAAAATCATTCGGACAACATTTCCTGCATCGCCAAGACATCGCGCAACGCATCGTAAATGGATTGTTATTGACGGAAAAATATCCGCGCATCTTAGAAATTGGACCTGGAAAAGGCGTTTTGACTCAATATTTGTTGGAAAAAAAAGCACAAGGTATTGATTTGAAAGCGGTCGAGGCAGACCGTGATATGGTGCATTATTTGCATGAGCATTATCCGATATTGGATGGAAGTGTTTTAGAAGAAGATTTTTTAAAATTGGATTTAGCGAATCTCTTTAAACAAGAATTTTGCTTAATTGGAAATTTTCCATATAATATTTCCTCACAAATCCTTTTCAAAATGATTGATTTCAAAGAATTCATTCCAGAAATGGTTGGCATGTTTCAAAAAGAAGTCGCTGAACGGGTCGCAGCACCGCCAGGTAGCAAAACGTATGGCATTTTGAGCGTGTTGTGTCAAGCATTTTATGAAACAAAATATTTATTTACGGTGGATAAATCGGCGTTCAACCCGCCGCCACAAGTGCAATCGGGCGTGATTCGATTGACGCGGAAAGCCAATTTAAATTTGGGTTGCGATGAAAAATTATTCAAACAAGTGGTGAAAGCAGCGTTTGGGCAGCGTAGAAAAATGTTGCGCAACTCTTTGCAAACCGTTTTTGGCGAAATACCTGTCCCTGAAACGGAATTTTTTACCAAACGTCCCGAACAATTATCATTAGAAGCATTCATTGATTTGACACAATTAATTTCTAAATTGCGAACTCATAGGGACAGAGGGGACATAGACGCGTGATTTAAATTTCACTGCGCCATGTCCCCTCTGTCCCTATATGTTTGCAATGATGTATCGCTATGAATTCTAAAAATATTGTTTTTTCTAAAATAACCATTTTTTATTTGTTCTTTTGCGCGTGTGGCAAACAAAAAATTGAACTGCAATGGGCTGAACAATTCACAAATACAACAGTTGAATTAAATAATGTCCATTTCCGAGACGCACGCAATGGCATTGCAACAGGCGGTAATGCTTGGTACAATGGCACGCTCCTCAAAACAAATGATGGCGGCGCAACTTGGCAAACGATTGATACGGCTTCCAAATTACAAACTTTTTTTGGAATGAATGTAAGTGCAGAAGGCTCTATTTTTGCATTGAGTTTCAATGGTTACTTGTATCGGATGCGCCCACAAGATACGCATTTTAGTGAAATGCGGCATACTTGGTGGCATACTTGGCGGGATATAGCGTTTTGGCAAGATAAGAGTGGAATCATTGTGGGCGGACAAGGTTGGCAAGATGGGCGCATTGCTCGTTTGGATGCAGATTTCAATGTCATTCAATTAGATACGTTTAAACAAGAATTATCATCTGTTTGCTTTTCAGATGATTCTACAGCTCATGCAGTGGGTTATGGTACCATGTTACGCTCCACAAATCGCGGAAAAACGTGGGTGCGCAGCCCTTTGAAAAACGATTTTTATCGTTCCATTTGTTTCCCAAATACGCAAATTGGTTATACGGTGGGTTCGTCAGGAACGCTTGCGAAGACCACAGATGGAGGCATTTCTTGGACTAAATTGAGAGATGGCGATGCCGTTGGCACCTCAAATCAACCTTTTTTGAATGTTTTTTTTACAGATGCGAATCGTGGGTATATCGTTGGCGAAAATGGATTATTTTGGCGAACATTAAATGGTGGAACGGATTGGCAACTTGTAGATAATTTGCCAAAACGCGATTTTTATAGTATTTTTGTTCGGAATGGTGAAGGTTGGATTGCAGGCGCAGGTGGAACAATGATTCATTTCGTAGAATAAGCCATGAATTGCACGAATTTTCACGAATAGAGTTTATCTATTCGTGAAAATTCGTAAAATTCATGGCTTATTTCCCTTTTTTCGATTTCGCACGCTCTTTTTGCATCTTCAAATGCACAGGAATCAAAATCGTATTATTTTCAATATTAGATTCTTCAAAACGATGATACGGGTCAATCTCAATCATCAAATAATATAATCCATCATACGTATTCGGCGGAATACGAATCATTTGTCCATCATAATTCAAACCATACCAATCAATGCCGCCTACCGAAATGCCTTGTCTATCGGGGTCGTCACACGTTTTATAACCGCCCGCACCGTAATTTAACATATTGCGCTCATTCAAAAAACCACCTTTTCCATCTTGACAATTGTTCAAACGACTGCTACAAAATTGCATATCCCATGCACAAAAACTCGCTTTTTCCGCCTCTCCAACCACTTTCCAATCATGCGGGTCGGATTTTCCTTCGATTTTTTCCAACAAATGATAATGCGCATAATCGTCCGCGTGGAAATGATTATGCCCTGGTTTATTGTCAAAAGCAATTTTTCCAGCAGGTCTTTGGCGCATTGAAATCACACCATTTTCTAATTTATAAATATTTTGTTTGATAATCTGACGTGGATAAGTGCTATCAGGACACTTATCCGTAGAACTTTTAACCGTATCCTTGCCACAATACCAAGCCCCGCGACCCACAATTTCCAACGGGCCCGACCCAATATTGACCGTACTGACCTCAAATTGTAACATTCCGTAACCTTTCACGGGGTCAAATGGGTGTTCCCACATATTGTTAGCAGTGCTTTGTTTCAAAACGGTGATGTCGGGCAATAACTCACATTTTGTTTTATTTTCGGGACAAGCACAACCTTGTGGTGTTTTGGCGGTGCATTGCGTGAAATGTTCTTTGGCGGGATTTTCGCTAAAAACCAAAGTCACCTTTTCAAAAGTGCCAACATCTTCTTTTTTCAAATCCTGTATGCGTAAAGTCCAAATGCCATTTGGATTTTGCCCATTATTGAAATTTTCAAACAAACCGTCTGGCACATATTCGCCTTCAAACGGCGGCGCGGCGCGAGAAATCAAACCATTAAAACCAGTTTGAGAAAATTCAGCATTCAAATAATCTTTGCCATCGCGCCCATTTCGGTTGGAAATCCAGACATTCGTGCTGTCGGGCGAGATTAAATCCATTTTTATATCCGAAATAAATGGATGTTTAATCGTCACAATCACCTTTTCTAAACCAAATTGTTGATTGATTTTGTTTGGAATCCCACTGACAGGAATGTAAATCATCAACGGTTCATAATCCGAATCCGTATGGTCAGGGATTTTTTGTGTATTTTCGACCGTCAAAAGCACTTGCGCAGGGACGACGATAATACAACTTATCCAAAAAATAAATACGCATAAAATGTTGATATTCAGATAGTTAGAAAGTTTTGTAAAAAACATTTTTTTGTAATGTGGTTAGTTAAAAAACAAAATTAAGATATTTTTTGAATTTCAGAATGTGATTTTGGAATATGGAATTTTATAAAAATTGCATCTTCTCAGAAATGTTTAAAAGTTCTAAATCATGTCTATTCAAAAAATTGTTTTGCTTTCGACGGCTCTTTGCATGAGTCAACACCTTTTGGCGCAAACGGAATTGCCCGATAGCGTCTATTTCAAACTCAAACCTGCGGCGCAAATGTCCCAAACAGGTAAAATTTATTTATATAAAAATTATTTGTTAATTGGCGAGCCGAATGTGGGCATTCATGTCATTGACAACGCCAATCCGCGCAAACCAAAACCGATTGCTGTCCTCGACATCCGCGATAATTTAGATTTCGCCGTCAAAGATAACATGCTTTACGCGACAAGTGGGCGCGATTTATTGGCAATTAATATACAAAATGTTGAAAATGCACGTTTAATGCAACGATTGCCCAATGTTTTTAACAGGGTTACACCTCGCAGAAATCCGATGGCTCGCGCAACTGATGACATGCGCATCATGGATACAGGCGGTGATTTGCGTGTAGAATCATTCCCACAGCAAATTTCCGCACGCGAATCCCTTAAAGCGTCCCCTGCTGCCGCATCTGCATCCATGCCAAGACCGACCAGTGCAAAAAAGCAATCTGAGCGAGCCGCGACCAAAGATGCAAGCGGCTCGACGACTGGCACGGGCGGTTCGATGGCGGCTTTAATCGTTTATAAAAACTATTTGTATGCCATTGATGCCAATTATAGTATCAAATTGTTTGATATTTCGCAACAAATTCAATTATTAGGCGATGTGCCTGTGCAGGCTGGATTAGAAACTTTATTTATACAAAATGATAAAATGTATGTTGGTTCGATGATGGGCATGTTTATCTATGATTTGATAGATGCTAAAAAACCACAATTTATAAGTTCTATTCAACATGTGCGTTCTTGCGACCCTGTTGTGGTAGAAGGCGATTGGGCGTATGTGACCTTACACGCGGGGACAGGTTGTAACTCTATGAATGTCAATCAATTAGAAGTAATTGATATTCACGATTTGAAAAAGCCGCAACGGGTTAAAGTGATGCTAATGGTGCATCCAAAAGGTTTATCTATAAATGGCGATAACTTATATATTTGTGATGATGGTTTGAAAATCATGGATATTTCGGATAAAAAAACACATCATATTGTGTTACTCAATCATTTACAAGGTTTTGATGCGTTCGACATCATCGCGTATGAGCATGAAACCGAAGGTGAAATTATCATGGTGATTGGGAAAAATGGTTTGTATCAAATCAGTGTTAAATCGCCTACACATAAGATGTCTAAACAAACCGAAATTTTGAGTTTGATTGCGACTGTAACGCCTAAAAAATAGTTTTTGTTTTTTTTAGAAATACAAAATAAAGGCTCTTTATAAATTTGCAATCAATTGATAATCAATTTATTATAAACTTATAAAGAGCCTTTATTATACTTTTTTTAATTTAATTCAGTACGAACACTTGCAACTAATGCGGTTGAAAAAGCAAATTGAGTAGCGATTTGCTCATCGGTCAAAAGCTTTAGATGCATCAAATTTTTAATGAATTCTTTAGTTCTTGCTTCTGCTTTAGCTTCTGCTTCTTTTGCTTTTGCCTCTGCTTTAGCTTCTACTTCTTTTGCTTTTGCCTCTGCTTTTGCTTCTGCTTCTTTTGCTTTTGCCTCTGCTTTTGCTTCTGCTTCTTTTGCTTTTGCCTCTGCTTTTGCTTCTG
>JBEEMZ010000105.1:0-16062 GCA_041192405.1 Bacteroidota bacterium
AGCAATTTCCGCTTTGGAAATGGCTGAAATAGGATGCGTATGATTGGAAGGATAAAAAGGAACTTTTTAGTTAAAATTTGCGCTTTTCAACCGAAAAAACCCTTAAAATCCTTGAAATCATACGCATCCTATTTCAAGAATTTTCCAAAGCGGAAATGGCTGATCTTATGTTTTCGCGTTTGTAAAAATCTCATAACTCATTCAAAATCAAATTATTATGGCAATTTTAGATGAATCAAACCATTACGTTAACCCCGAAACGGTTTCAATACTGCCTACGGGGAATAGATGGGGTCTAATACTGGGTGCAGCAGGTGTCATCATGGGACTCCTGTTTTTTTTGTTCGGCATCATAGATTATACGGGCACGAAAAGCAACCTCTTTCCGAATCTCATTCAATGGGGCGTTACGGCGGGTGTTTTTTACATGGCAATCAAGGCGCACCGCGATGAAGATTTAGGTGGTTTGATTTCGCTGGGTCGTTGCGTCAAGTTGGGCGCGTACATGGGTTTGATTGGAGGCGTGCTGACGGCAATTTATATGTTTGTCCACATCAAATATCTGCAACCCGACTTTGCGAACATCGCTATCGAAGCGGCGGTCAACAGTGCCGAAGCAAAAGGACAAGACCCCGACAAAGTTAGAGATAGTCTTGAAATGATGCGCGGATTATTCAGTCCTACTTATATGATGGCGATTGGCTTCTTCGGCTCCATGATTTCGAGCCTGTTTGTTGCCTTAATTGTAGGATTTTTCATGAGAAAAGAACGTTAATTGGAATGATGAATGATGCTTTTTTGGAATGATGAATGATATAAACCTCTTATTCTTAAATTTTTATAAATATTGAATATTCATCATTCCAAAAAAAAATCATCATTCATTCAAATCTCAGAATATTTTATCGTTACAATAGGCGTTGTCTGCACAACTTTTTTGAGGTACGGTTGATACGTAAAGATTTCACTTGCATCCTTATACGCAAAATAAAATTCTTGAATATATCCTATCGGAAACTCACCCGAATGATTTAATAATTCTGCAAAACGCATTTTATACGCTTTTCGCTCCTTCTCTTTGAGGACTGTTTTCCAATGTTTGACCGAATTGAAACGCGAAAGTTGCCTTCCCGCGCCGTATCCGTCATTTGGGTATGCGCGAAGTGCAAACCGCGATAATGGGCTTTTTTATCAAACGGGCGCAACCAATCCGATTTCGCTATTTTCAAATACATCACGCCGCAACCAATATCTTTGCCCGTGACGAGTGGATAAAAATAATTTTTCGACGAGAAGGCAACCCCTGCTGGAATGGCTTTTTCATCGCAAAAGTGAATATCTGTAAACGCGCAAACATGTTCAATGTATTGATTTTCAGCGTATTGTAATAATTGTTGTGCAGCATTCAGCTCAATATTTTGAGCGTTGCAGAAATAATTAATTGAATTCATGTTATAATGGTTCGTTAAAATTGTCTTAAAAAAGTGGTAAATTAATCCTTTTTGAGAATACTGGCAAGTCTCTTGCGTTAAAGGTTTTTTAATCATTACCTTATTTCAAAAAAAACAACCATTTCAATGAAAAGGACAATACTCGGAGTCGCTGCCTTATCTATGCTTTTTTTCGCGGCATGCAAAAAAGATTCATTAGAACCCACTGAAACCGAAATTCAAGATATGTCTGTTGCCACCGAAGATTTGGGCAATGCCGAATCTTATCTCCAAACTGCCGAAGATGAAAGTGAGGAAACGGTGTTTTTGCGTGGGAACAATCCTAATCCCGCAGGTGCTTGTCCGACGCTGACTTGGATCGCGACTCGTGGCACTTATCCCAATCAATTGACGGTTGATTACGGTACGACGGGTTGTGTAGGCAGAAGCGGGCGCACCCGCAAAGGCAAAGTTATTATTAATTGGAGTGCCGCGCCGACTGCAACAGGCGCATTACGCACGGTCACATTTAACAATTTTTATATAGATAGCGTCAAATTAGAAGGGACGCGGACTTGGAATAATCAAGGGGCGAATGCGCAAGGGCTACCTTCCTTCACACGAACGGTGAGTATTGGGTTGGCATATCCAGGCGGCGCGATTTCAACATGGGAATCTATCCACACCGTCACGCAAACGGAAGGCGCGGCAACGGCGGCTTGGGCAGATAATGTGTACAGCATTTTAGGCACGGAATCAGGTACAAATCGCAATGGTAAGCGTTATAAAGCATTGATTACCAATAGTTTAATCCATAAAGTAACTTGTCCATGGTTAGTTACGGGTGTTCGGAGTTTCACGACGGAGAATCTTTTGAACCCGCAAGTATTCACGATTGATTACGGATTTAGTAATAATGAATGCGACCGTCAAGCGTTATTGACGTTGCCGAGTGGCGTGACGCGAACCGTTTTATTGCGGAAATAAGATTTTTTTATGCTAATTAAAAAATGGGCTGTCTCATTCATTGAAATGAGGTAGCCCATTTTTTTTCTTAAAAACGAGCCAACTAAAATTTGCATAGCAAACCTTTTTTTTAATTGAATTTGAATTTATTTTCAAAATTAAAATTTGCATAAATCAAAGGTTTATTTTTCAAATTTGACTCATTTTGCTTTAAAGCAATTTTGACAAATAAAATTTTATGAAAAGCATTCAAAAGCCGTTCCCCGATCGAAATTTTCGCGCTTTTTTCAAAATAAAATTGCTAAAAATTGCATTTTTCAAATTTTTATAAGGCGAAATTCATTTAAGCCTTGTCCTTTCAGGCTTACGCCTAATCATTAGCCTTCAAATTTAAAGGGCATTTTTCCAAAGCAGGGAACTTTTTGATAAAAAATTCGCTTTTTGGTGAAAAGGCTTTACATTTGTAAAGAATTTCGATTTCAATTCTACCTGATAAAAATTTAAAATTTCAGAAAAAACATGATAAGATCTTTGTTAAAATTGGCATTTTGGGCTATCCTTGTGATGGTCATTTACAATTATTTTTGGGGCAGCCCGACCGAAAAAGCACAATCTGGACGTGTTTTTCAAGGTGTAGGGCAACTTTTTGGCGAAATTAAGTCACTTGTGGTCTCCGAAAAGGGCAAATTCGATGGCGGCAAATATGATGTTGCGTTAGACAAAATGGGCAATGTCATCACGCAACTCCGCGACCACGGCAATAAAACAGGTGATAAAGGATTAGTACAACAATCCGTTCAGTTGGAAGACCGCCGACAACATATTGAACATCAATTGCAAAAAACGGAAAAAGATATGAAAACGGGCGGCGAAACATCTGATAAATTGCAACAAGCAGCGAATTTAGCGCGTGAATTGGAGCGTTTGAATAGTGATTTGCAAGGTTTAGTTGAAAAAGTGTCGCCTGGTGCTTCCAAAAAATAATTCGATTTCGGTTTCTATGGAATGATAAGTTTTTTTTGTCATTCCATAGAAACCGAAATCCACATTCCGCAATCCGAAATCTCCTATGGATAGCATTGAAATTATGACCGCGCAAAATGTGCGCATTGAATACACCTTAGCCACCTTGCGCGAACGCATCGTCGCAGCCATTATGGATATGCTCGTCGTTGCTTGTCTATTGTTTGGCTTATGGATGCTTTTCGCCAGTTTGAACCTTTTTCAACTTCAAACTACTTATGTTTTGATAGGTGTTTTGAGTTGGGGCGGTTTATACATTTTGTATCAATTGCTTTGTGATGCGTTTTTGCACGGGCGCACGCTCGGCAAAATGTTTCAAAGATTGCAAATAGCACGCATTGATGGCAAACAAATGACTTTAAGTGGGAGTTTTTTACGCGCCGTTTTGAGTTTGGTGGACACGTACTATTCGGGCGGCGTGATTGCCATGATGCTCGTTGCAAGCACTGATAAACGGCAACGACTCGGCGATATGGCGGCAGGAACCACTGTTATTAATTTGCAATCTGCACGTAGGTATTCTTTGGATGATGTGTTAAACATTGATTCTCAGGAGAGTTACACGCCGATTTACCTACAAGTACGGCGATTATCGGAAGAAGATATGTTAACGATTCAACAAGTGTTAAAACGATCCGTGTTGTTTCGCAATGCCGCACAAGATGAAATGTTGAGTGAAACCGCAGCACATATTTGTAAAATTTTGGATATTCCGACGGTGCCGTATCAAGATAGAGGCGATTTCTTGCGCCGACTCATCAAAGATTATATTGTGTTAACGCGATAAGATAGAATTGGGTTAATGGAAGGACGGATTTCACGGATTTCCACGAGATTTATACGGATGTTCAAATTAAAAAATCCGTATGAATCTGGTGAAAATTCGTAAAATCCGTCCTTCCATCAACCCAATTCTAATTTTTATTATATACAAAAATTCATTATTTATTCAACACTTCGTCAAAGTTCAACGCGATATAATACACACCACCAATTTGCGCCAAACCATAACCTTGTGAATAATATTGATTCAACAAATTGCTCGCGCCCAATTTGACAATCGTGCGATACGCAGGAATTTTGTATGAAAAAGCCGCATCAATCGTATTCCAAGCGGGCAACATCACATCCCCTTGTGTATTCCCTTGCTCTACCCACATTTTATCCGTCCAACGATATGCTACAGAGAAACCGAAATTTTTAGTTACTTTCGGGTTGTTTAACATAATATTATACCGATTTTCGGGCGAAATAAAGAAGTTTCTTTGTTTTTGAGAGACTTCCAAATTACTCATTTTGCGTTCCACAATATCTTTACCGAAAGCATCTTTCAATATATTGCCTGCGGCATCTTTCAACGTAATCGTACCAATTTGGTTCGCATAATTTGCACTCAAATTGTAACCACCGCCTAAAACCGCTTCCATTCCAATACCAAAACCTTTAACATATATTTCATTGAAATTGTTGAAGTTAACTTGGTAAGTCGTGTAATTTGCAGCGTTTTTGAAATCTGTGAGTGGCGCACCTGCGGTTTTCAATTGAAAATAATTTTGGGTAGCAATAAAATCATTATATTTGCTTTGATAATAAAAAGCATCTATATATAAACGTTTGGCAATCGTACCTTTATAACCAACTTCCCAAGTTTGAATTTTCTCAGTCGTAAATTTATCAGGTGTGGGTACATATTTGACCAACAAGTTTACATCATTCGTCGGGGAAGCCGCAAATGCTGCCACAGACGTAGGTGTATAAGCAGGATTATTAAACAAATTCGCCGCTTCAGCCGCTGATTGTGAACCACCGACTTCTCCAATTTTGCCGTCCGCTAACAACTGATTCGGACTCGGATTGCGGAATGCCGATTGCCACGAAGCCCGCAAGTTATGCTCCATCACCGTAAGCACGGCGGATATACGGGGGGTGAATCCACCATTAAAGTATTGATTTTTATCATATCTAATTGCCGCAGTTGGCTTTAAATAGATATCTTCACCCAATTTTGCAACATAAGTACCTTGCAAATACCAACCAAATTCTCCAATTGTAAACTCATCTCCAGTTCGTGTCACAGGGAAAATCGTCCCTTTCGTCAACATCGAATAGTACCGATAACTTGCACCTGTAACCACTTCAACAGCTGTTGGCAAGATTTTTTTGAAATTATACATCCCTTCTGCATGACGCATAGAAGAATTGTCTAATACGCGCATCCCTTTGAACCGTGTACTTTTGCCAACGGGACCATTGATGAAATCTGTATTTAAAGTAGAAGTCAATTCTTTCCACAAACTATTGAAACCCGCCGTGCCAGGAGCCAGACGCGCATTATCCGCCGCCGCCCGCGATGTAGCAATATTGGAACTTGCATTATAGGCTGTCGAAAAATCGGTTGCCCACGCTGCCATAGATTTTGTCGAATCCAACATAGATTTTGCCAAACCGCCCATATTGAAACCTTCTGCATTTTGGGTTGTTTGGTAAGCGCGAACGAAGAATTCATCTCCGCGAAGCTCCACTTTGAACTGATTCCGAAGGTAGTCGGGATAATATTCACGGAAACCTGCCGTCCGCGTGAAGTTACCATTACCAAAATACCAGCCAATACTCGCTTCTAACTTATCACTAATTTTGTAATGCAATGCTGCACTCGCCCGATAACTGAAAATTTTACCATTATCGCCTGTCAAATCAAACTCTTTGTAGCCCGAACGCGTCACCCGCTTGCCCGCAAGTGCTGCAACAGGATGTGCCGCAGGGTAATCAAACAAGCCGCCATTGGAAACATCGTCCCCATAAATGTTCACACCATCATATTCAAAATTGGTATCTTTGTTATGATTCGGCGTGTAACCCAATGAAACAGTTGAAGTGGCAGGATCCGCTACGAAAAAGTTTTTGCGATTCCGCGTCATACGGTCATTATAATCATCCGCAATAAAGTCGGTACCATTAATCGCTTGCAAGTTGACTTTAAATGCTAAATTATCCGTAATTGTAGTTGCATAGCGCAAAGCAACATCCGTATAAGGTTTTGCAGTAATATCGGTTTTGCCCACATTATTGACCCCAATTTTGACTTGCGCGCTCAAACCTTGATAATCAAACGGCGATTTGGTGCGCGTCAACATCAAACCTTGCAACGCATCAGGTCCGTACAATGCAGACGACGCACCAGGCAATAACTCAATATTATCCACATCCAAATCCGAAACGCCCGCAACCGAGCCAAAACCAAAGCCAAGCCCTGGCGAACGGTTATCCATTCCATCGGTCAATTGTACGAAACGATTGTTATTATTCGCACCAAAACCACGAAGATTCACCGATTTAAATGTTAAACTTTGTGTTAATAAGTCCACCCCTTTCAAACCTTGAAGCGTCGTATAGGTGTCAAACGCGCCGAGTTGTTGGAGTTGTTTACCAAAGATTTTCTCAATCGTAACAGGCGTGCGAATCAATTTTTCTTCGATTCTGTTACCTGTCACCGACGCTTCCGACATCAATGTTACGCCTTCTTTCAGCATAATTTTATGGGGACCCGCATCTTTAATGTCTAATTCGATGCTTTGATAGCCGACACTACTGATTTTCAAAGTCACAGGAAGGCTTGTCACTTTCAGCGAAAACTTGCCTTCACCGTCGCTAATCGTTCCTGCAATGGTACCTTTGATGATAATCGTGGTGCCCGGAAGCGGTTCATTATTGATTTCATCGGTGACTGTCCCCGTCACAGTCGTTTGGGCAAATGAAATAGTTGCCATACTCCACAAAAGTAGGAGCAAAGCAAACTGCTGATTTAGTTTCATTACAAATCTGGTTTAGGTTAAATATAAATTTATTTGCTAATGCAATATATTAGCCAAGTTTTGTTTTTTTTGGGCGGACTACACTTTCTGCTCCAAATTTGAAGTAAAGGTTTATAAAAAAGTCGAAATTGCAAAATTTTTCAACTTCTTTTTTTTTAACAACTTTTTTTTAGGGGACATGAATCCAATTATCATTCAAAAATTATCGGAAGACCCTCATCTGGCAACGATTTTGCCTTTAGTGACCTTGCCGATTTTGGAAACGAGCAATGACATCTATATAGCATTGCTGGAAGCGGTCGTTTCTCAACAACTGTCGGTCAAAGCGGCGGACACCATTTTTAAACGATTTTTAAAACTTTTTGAAACTGAAAATCCTACGCCCGAACGCATTTTGACACAATCTGTTGAAACATTGCGTAGTTGCGGTTTATCAGGACAGAAGGCAAGTTATATTCAAAATATTGCTACTTTTTGGCAGCAACCACACCTACAAAATCGAGATTGGCTTTCGATAGATAATGATTTGATTATCAGCGAGTTAACAACGATTAAAGGCGTTGGCAAATGGACGGTAGAGATGATTTTAATGTTTAAACTCGGTCGTTTAGACGTGTTTCCAATAGATGATTTGGGCATTCAACAAGCGATGATTCGGCTTTATAAACTGGAATCAAAAGGTAAAGTATTGAAAAAAAAATTATATGAAATTTCAATCAATTGGCAGCCTTATCGGAGTGTTGCGAGTCGGTATTTGTGGCGATGGAAAGATGCCAACACATAGAGATATAGGGAACATAGCGGCTTGTGAGTCGCACCCTCCAATGAACGCCCGATGCTCCCTATGTCCCTATGTGTCTGCAATATTGATTACAAAAATAAATTATATCAGTTTCAAAAAAAGGAAACATGTATCTCTTTCAAAATCAATAATATCACTTTTTTGATGATAAAAAAGTTTAAAAAAACTTAATTAAAAGTTTTGTTAGAATCAAAAAAGTGATTATCTTTGCGATACAAACCAGCAAAAAATAGCTACCTATCGAAGTTGGGAAATGAATTTTCCGCTAAAAAAGATTAAAAATATCACCAAATCGGATATGAAATCGGTACAAAAAATATCGCTTTGGATGAGCGAAGGCACTTCGGACAAAGTCTATGAAGTGGAACTTTTTGAAACAGGCAATGGCAAATTTGTTGTCAATTTTCGTTACGGACGACGCGGAACGACACTTCGGGACGGTACGAAAACGCTGTTGCCAGCGGAACGCGTTGCCGCAGACGTGATTTACAACAAATTGGTTGCCGCCAAGAAGAAAGAAGGTTACACTGAGGTCGGCGCACCTGCTGCCACGACTGCAACAACCGTCATGGCGGACGAAATCATTCCAACTTCTGCCAAGCAAACCTTAGAGGAGTACGTTTTTGCTCGTTTGAAAAACAGTTTGCACCCCACTTTCAAGGAGCCTGAAGAAGGCGAAAAGGGCAAATGGAAATTTTCACGAATTGTCTGGCGTGTTGGCGAGTTGCGGATTCGAGCAGCTGTACCGACCTTAATTTCCATTTTAACCAAAGGTGATAAATTACAACAATATATAAATTGTTGGGCATTAGGTAGATGTGGTGATTCGATAGCGGCTCCATATTTGAAAACGCTTTCAAAAGCAGCAGCTTCTTCTGACGCAACAAAGCGAATTGCATTTTTATCATATATGACTATTGGCGATGCGAATGCAAAAATTGATGCGATTCAAACGTTGCGTAAGCAATTACCGCCCGATGTGGATGCGGCATTGTCATTGAGTGCGGATGATTTTAAAACATTTTTGTTAAAAGGTACTTATAAACCTGAGATTTTATATCCATTATATTTAATGTCAGAATTTGTGCCTACGGTGAAAGCGGGTTTAATGGCGGCATTGGAGGTGATTCCGTACACAGGTTCTGGACATTTTAAAACGGTTCGACACATTTTCAAGGCAGCAGAATTCAAAGATGATGCGGACATGTTAGGCTTTTTGACCTTCCGTTTTGAAACGACCCCGAGCAGTTTTCAAAATGGTCGTTATGGTGGCAGATGGATATATGATGGCAAACAATACGTTAAGGCAAATGAAATTTTGAAGAAAGCGGATTCAACCATAGCTTATTCTAATGATACGCGAGATTATTTTTTGCGGCGGTCATGGCGGACGTTTGAACAATTGGCAGAAAATCAAGATACGTCCAATTATGCAATGGCGGCTGCGGGATATTTGGCGCGTTTCACGGATGCACATCAAACGGCGGGTCGTCACTTTTCGCAAACCACGACGCGTTATTCACATGATGAGGCAACAGGTCATTGGACACCTATACATACGACGCGTTCCACAGATTATAAAGAAAATTCAAATTATATTCTTTTAAATCATATAATGCACGCGGGCTCAAATCGTTACGAATTAAATGGTCAATATAATGGTTGGAAGTTAAAAGAAGGCGCAGTTGCAGACGCGGCTACGATACGAGAAGAATCTTATCCCGAAATTTGGGATAAATATCCAGATATTTTAATCAAATTGTTGTGTAAAAGCCGTTTTGCGGCGGTGCATCAATTTGCAATTCGGGCTTTGCGAGCGAATGCGAATGTTTTAAAATATCTTACTTTTAAACAATTAGTTGAATTATTTTCGGTTCCCTATCCAGAAACGTTGTCATGGTGTATGGAAATCGCGCAGAAATGGTATGACCCGAATCGTCCAAATGTAGAGTTAGCGTCCGCCTTATTGAACGCGGCTTTGCCCGAAGCGCGGACTTTAGCTATTTCGTGGATTGAGGCAAATCCGAAATTTTATTTGGGACAACCAGCATTGATTGCGTCTGCTGTTTTATCGCCACATCATGAGGTAAGAGAGTGGATTACAGGCTTTTTGAAAGCAAATCCGTTGCATCCAGAAATCACCAAATTAGTGATAGGCAACAGTGTTGTGAAGCTATTGAGCTTAGAAGACAATGAGGAAAATAACAAATATGTCAAAAAAGTATCTTTTGCATTTAAAACCATTTTTGCATTGCCATTGAAGGATTTAGAAATGAGTGTTATCAACAATATGTTGAAAAGTACGTTGACTTCAATGCAAATTTTAGGGGCGGAATTGTTGGCAAATCATAATATGCCTGCGGAGAAATTACCAGATGGCATCATCGGTTCGCTGATAAGTTCGACCGTTCCAGAAGTGCGAAGTGCGGGCGTAACCTTGTTTGGAAAATTGCCAACAGTTGTTTTATTGAGGAGCAAAGAAACGTTAAAAGCATTTTGTTTATCGGCGCATTCAGAAATTCGGACAAATATTCGTCCGACAATTACGCGTTTGGCAAAAGAAAATATGGCATTTGGTCGTCAATGGGTGGATGAAATGTTAGGGTTTTTCAGAATACAAGAATCATCAGAAGGTTTGCACGAAGATATTTTATTATTATTCAAAGAATCGCTATCGGAACATTTGGGACATTTGGATACTGAAACGATGTTGCGTTATATAGATTCAAGTAAAACGGTGCGTCAAGCATTTGGACAATTGTTATTAGAAAAAGTCATACCGCATACTGCATTGACAATGAGACAGATAGTGCGTTTGGGGAATCACGATTTGGTGGCGGTGCGCAAGACAATTCAAAAAATATATGAACAAAATGCGGGTAGAATTCAGTACGAATCCGCAGAAGGGTTGCGAATTTTGGATTCCAAACACGATGATATGCGCAATTGGTCATTTGAATATTTTAGAAATACGTTTACCGAGCGCGAGTGGACACCTGAAAATTTAGTTTTCGTTTGCGACAGTACGCGGTTAGATGTTCAGAATTTTGGGAAAGAAATGATTGCGAAATTTTTCAAAACAGAAGAAGGTGGGCGTTATTTATTGCAATTGAGTCAACATCCGTCGCAGAATTTACAACAATTTGCAACAAATTATTTGGAATCTTACGCTGCCGACCAGCCTGAAACCATTCACAAATTAGAACAATATTTTATAACAGTTTTATCACAAGTGAATCGTTCTGGCATTGCGAAATTGCGTGTTTTTCAATTTTTAGAAGCAGAAGCATTAAAAAATGAGGAAGTTGCGCAAATGATTGCGCAAATAATGAGTCGTCAATCAGCGACTTTGGCGGTTGCTGACAAGGCGGCGACTTTAAAAGTGATGATGGCGATTCATAAAAAATATCCTCATATTAAAATGGCGATGCAAGCAAAAGCGATTCCTGTATATCAAAAATCATAATTTGTAGAAAAGAAAACTTCAAGAGCGATGAAAATTTTTAAAATGATTTTTTTACAAAAAAGTCATTTTAAAAATTTTTCATCGCTCTGAATCCCTTTGGCGGCGCGACCTTTTCCACAAACCTTACAACTTGCGTCAAGTTATAGATAACAACTGATTCATAATCAATTAATTAAAAATTATGCTTTTCAATTATAAATATCATGGCAATTCAGGCGTAGTGACGGGTGCGAAAGGTTCGGACATGTCATTTGCGCCCGATACGTTGCGTTCGCCGACTTATTTTATCGGCACTTTGGCGAAAAATATTCATTTTCGGGAAGCGATGTCGGCGTTACATCATGTGGTGGTGTCGGATATGCGTTTCAAACCGCAAGATAAATCCACTTACAAAGAGTGGGCGGCGCACAATGAACTCAAATTGTTGGGTGAATTAGCCATCGCCGATAACACAGAACGGGTGAAAAATGAAATTCGCCGCATCAGTGAGGAATTAAACGACGTGCGCAAGGAGAAATCCAAAGTGATGCAACCTTTTTATGATTCGCGTTCCAAATATTTCAACTATTTGTATGAAAAGGAGCGCGATACATGGTTCGTGTTGGATCCAGTGATAACGGTTCATCCCGATGAAATCTTTTTTGAATGTTTCAGTCAAGATGAGTCGAGTTATGGAAGATTGGGATGCAGCTATGAAGTTTTCAAAAATATCAATGAATTTGAATGTGGCACAACCAATATTGATTATTCTGCTGCATTATACAATGAATTTCAAAAGATTAGAGATTATAAAGAAACCATATTTAAAGTGGAACCAGGCGGTTTCCATGTAGATACGACGAATGAAGATACTTTTACAGAAGTCAAAATTGATTTGCCCGATTCATGGGTGCGCGGTTTCTTGCAAGTTTCGTCCGCGATGACGATTCAAGGACATACTTTTGACTTGCATCCGATGGATGTTCACAACATTTTGTATCATTTGAAACGCAAAAAAGAGATTATTGGACCGCGTTCTTTGCGTTTTCGGTTGACTCCTGGCGAACCAATTTCGGTTTTGGTGGAGCCTTTTGGGATTATAGTGACGTGTCCGCGCTCGATTTACAACGGGAAGACAGGTGGTGAAGTGCGGATTTGGGGGCGTCGTCGGTTATTGATTTTGGAAAGATTGCTGCCTGTGACCCAAAAATTCACGGTACATTTATTAGGAAATGGGTTGCCGTCGTTTTTTATAGCGGATTTGGGATATATGAATTTTACGCTTGGGTTATCGGGTTGGACATCAAATGATTGGTCAAAAGCGGGCAATTTTGATTTGATGGCTCCTCGCGCAACCGTTGATGACCACACTAAACAATTGGTTTTCAATAACTTAAAGTCCACTTGGTTCGCAACGGCGGATGAATTAGCGACGCGGATGAAGTTGCCGAAAAAAGTGGTGGAAGGTGCATTGTCTGCATGGACGCAAGCAGGGCGCGTGATGTATGATTTAAATAAAAATGTGTATCGCGTTCGCGAATTGAGTCGGGAGCCGTTGCCGATGGACCAATTGCGTTTTGACAACCCGCGTGAAGCCGATGCAACACAACTTGTTGCAAAAAAGGCGGTCAATGTTCAAGCAGAATTATCGCCCGACAAATTGTTGAAATTAACAGGTACGGTTAAACAAGGTTCTACTTATACGCCTGAATTGTGGATTGACGGCGATGAGCGATTGAAAAATGCGACGTGTAGTTGTCATTTTTATAGGCAGAACAAATTGTTTAAAGGTCCGTGCGAGCACATTTTGGCAATGCGCATGGCGTACAATCAAACATCAGGTTTGAATAAAATATTAACTATTAATTAGCCACGAATTTAATAAGCTAATACAAATTTATATAAAACAATTTGTGTTAACCTATTAAATTCATGACAACCTAAAAAGCTATCCAACCGTTTAAAAAAAGTTGCAATATTTTTTTGATTTTAATTTTTAAATATTTGATTTTCAATATATTATAAATTAAAAAATTTTTATAAAAATTGAAAATAATTGGCTAAAAATTTGGAAAGTTGAACTAAAATGTTGTATCTTTGTGTCAGAATTTAAGGCAAAAACATCGGTTAAAGAATCGTCGTTTTCAAAAATCTTGCAACCTGAACCGTGTTTCGCGGTTCCTGCGAACAGCTTTTTCACGCATCACGAGCCTGTTCTTCACTATTAGCGGTAACACCCTTAGTAGTGGGAATGCGGTTCGAATTCGGGAATTCTTTCCCACTACTAAGGGTGTTACCGCCTCGAGTTGAACATTCCCGTAAGGAGAATGTACGAAGATAACGTGATTATTTGCTGATGTTTTTGTTTTAAATACTGTTTAATAGTATCGAAATTCGTTTTAAATAAATTGATAATTAGACAAAAAGTTGTTTTTAGGATTCAATTTAAAACATAAATCGTTATCGTTTTTTCAAAATCTTGCAAACCGAATCGTGTTTCGCGGTTCATGCGACTTGCTTTTTCACGCGTCACGAGCCTGTTCTTCACTATTAGCGGCACATGTACCACCTGCGGACATGCGGTTCTAATTCGTGAATTCTTGTCCGCAGGTGGTACATGTGCCGCTTCGAGTTGAACATTCCCGTAAGGAGAGTGTACGAAGATAAAACGATAACTTTTTTATGTTTTTTAATTTGAATAACTAAATTATTGATTATCAATGTTTAAGTTATAATAATAAAAATTGTTTTTTCAAAATCTTGCAAACTGAACCGTGTTTCGCGGTTCCTGCGAACAGCTTTTTCATGCCTCACGAGCCTGTTCTTCACTATTAGCGGTAACACTACTAATAGTCGGAATGCGGTTCTAATTCGGGAATTCTTTCCGACTATTAGTAGTGTTACCGCCTCGAGTTGAACATTCCCGTAAGGAGATTGTACGAAGATAAAACAATTTTTTTATTATGACTTTTATTTAAAACGCTTTTCGGTCTATAGATTTAATAAGGTTGGATTGGTTTTTTGCATTCAAAAAAATTAAAATATCATTCGCAAAATATCCAAATTCCAAATCATATGTCTCAGCCTCTTACCCGTCAAGAACTTTATGACCGTGTGCGCGTCGAAGGAAAAGATCCATTCGTTTTAGCAGAAATGAAACGACTTGGTTTTTGGGAGGAAAATAAAGCCGAACCGTCTCTCGCGGAAGTCGTCCTCCTCAAAGAAGGCGAATTGCAAACGCAACTCAACAAATTGTATCAAGAAAAGCATCGCCTCCAAGATAAAGAAGCGTTGCTCAAAGATATTCGCAAACAGCGCATGGAGGAATCGCGTCGCAAGCGGCAAGAAACCAAATTGCGTAAAGTTCAAGAACGGAAAATTGCCGCAGAAAATTGGGCAAAAAGAAAAGAAAAAGAAATTTTATATCTTGGAGAAGGTGTTTCATTCGCCTTAAATCGGCATGAATCGGATGTGGAGAAGTTGAAATCAGCGAATTTGCCGATTTTGACCGATGCCGAATCCGTCGCTGCCGAACTTAAAATTCCAATTTCTGAAATTCGATTTTTGGCGTTTGCGCGAGACGTTTCCAAAGTCAATCATTATAAACGATTTACGATTCCTAAAAAAACAGGTGGCGAACGAACGATTTCCGCCCCAATGCCGCGTTTGAAATACGCACAATCCGAAATTTTAATACGTATCTTGCAGAAAGTCAATATTCACGAAGCGGCACATGGTTTTGTTTCGGAAAAATCAATTGTTTCTAATGCGATGCCGCATTTGCAATCGGAAGTCGTGATTAATATGGATTTGAAAGATTTTTTCCCGACGATTACGTATGATAGAGTGAAAGGTGTGTTTCGGAATTTGGGTTATTCGCAACATGTGGCAACGATTTTGGCATTGATTTGTTCGGAACAAGGCGTTGATAAGGTCGAATTGGATGGTGAAAATTGGTTTATTGCGTCGGGCGAGCGTCGTTTGCCGCAAGGCGCACCCACAAGTCCGATGATTACAAACATTTTGTGTCGGCATTTGGATAAACGATTGGCGGGTTTGGCTCTCAAATTAGGATTTCGTTACACGCGTTATGCAGATGATTTAACCTTTTCCGCAACCCACGAAGGCGCGAAAAATGTAAACTTATTGTTGAAAACGGTTCGTGAAATTGTCACTTCGGAAGGTTTGGTGATTCATCCCGACAAGACGAAAGTGATGCGCAAAGGTTCTCGACAAGAGGTTACGGGCATTACGGTGAATCAAAAACCAACGGTTTGTTCTAAACGATTGAAACAATTTAGAGCTTTTTTGCACCAAATTGAAAAAGATAAGTCGGTTCAAGGTAAAAAATGGGGGCAATCGAATGATTGTTTGGAATCTGCATTGGGCTTTGCGCGGTATGTGAAAATGGTGCAACCCGAAAAAGGAACTGAATTGTTGAAAAAAACAAAAGAAATTATTTCAATGATTCAACCAAATTATAAACCGCAAAGACGGCTTTTTGCACCTAAAAAATTGCCTATAACACCTGAAACAGTTCTTGTAGATACGCCAAAGAAACGTAAATGGCAGTTTTGGAAGTAA
>JBEEMZ010000106.1:0-15822 GCA_041192405.1 Bacteroidota bacterium
TTCAAATTGTTGATTCATAAATCGAAAACACTTTATCATATATAAAATTGAAATGATAATTGCGCCAATTGTTCCCCAATTTGAATAAACAATGAATTCCATAATGACGCGATGATAGATTTGCGGCGGATAAAACACGCCTACGCCAATCAATAAAATCGCACCAAATAAGCCTGCATTCACTTGATAAAAAGTTTGTACAAGCACTTTTTGTAAGACAGATGTAATCGGATGAGCTTTCATTTAAACAGCAAATTCAACGGTTTGATTGTGAACTAATAATGTTTTATGAATGATTATATCTGTTTGATTATCAAAGTTTTGATGCGATGATAGCAAAATTAAAGTACCCTTTTGATGATATTCATTGATAAGTTTTATCATGTTTTGAACGGCAATTGCATCAATTGTAATCAACGGTTCATCCAAAACAAGCAATTTCGGTTGCCCAATGAATGCCAACATCAATGATAATTTTTTCAACATACCACTCGAATACGTCCCCACTGCACGATGTAAATAATGCCCAATATCTAATACATCTATTAAATTTTTGACCGTCACTTTATCGGCATTTTTAGTTTTGGCGATGAACTGAATTAAGTCATTTCCTGTCAGAAAATCGGGATAATTGGGTTCGGCTTCGCCATAATTGACCTGTTGCCGATACGCGACGGGTTGTTGTCGAATGTCCAAATCATTTAATAAAATTTGCCCTTCAAATGGAATCAAACCCGCGAGCATTTTGAATAAAGTCGTTTTACCACTGCCATTACCACCTTTGAGCCAATAGATTCCAACGGGCAATTCAAGATTTTCAATATTTAAAATGGTGGATGCGCCGTATTTCTTTTGAATGTTTTTTAAAATCAACATTTCACATAATTTTAAAAAATTATAAAATAATCGCTACAAGTTGTAACTTGCGCCGAATTAAAACCAATTTTTTCTACTAAGTCATTGCTTTTTGATACGAATCAAAAATAAAGTCGTTTTCAACATGAAAGCTGTTATCTCAGGTGGGACAAAAGGTATCGGTCGCGCTATCGCCGAAATATTGGCTGCGGAAGGTTATGATATAGCCGTTTGCGCTCGAAATGCTGCTGATTTGGAAGCATTGAGGTTGGATTTTGCCAAAAAATACCCTAAAATGACCATTTTGACGCAGGTTACAGACGTGCGTGATAAAAAACAAGTGTTGGAATTTGCCGCTAAAATAACAAATTGTTGGTCTAAATTAGATGTTTTGGTGAATAATGCGGGTATTTTCACATCAGGCAATATTCATCAAGAAGCCGACGGCGTGTTTGAACAATTGATGGAAACCAATCTTTATAGTGCATATTATTTGACTCGCGCTCTGATTCCATTGATGCTCAATCATAAACGCGGACACATTTTTAATATATGTTCTGTTGCGAGTTTGATGGCGTATCCGAGTGGCGGTTCTTATAGTATTTCTAAATTTGCGTTATTAGGATTTTCCAAAGCGTTGCGCGAGGAATTAAAACAAAAAGGTGTAAAAGTAACCGCCATTTTGCCTGGCGCGACTTGGACTGATTCTTGGGCGGGCATTTCATTGCCCGAAGTGCGCTTGATGCAGGCGAAAGATGTCGCAATTGCATTGTTAGCAGCGACAAAAATGAGTCCGTCCGCCGTGATGGAGGAAATCGTAATGCGCCCACAATTGGGCGACTTGTAAAACAATAAGTTTCGGAAATCTTAAAGATTTCCGAAACTTATAGAAATATAGAAGATGAAAATTTTAATGGTTTGTCTCGGCAATATTTGTCGGTCGCCTTTAGCAGAAGGCATTTTTAAACATAAAGTTGCAGCAAAAAACTTAAATTGGTTGATTGATTCTGCGGGTACAGGTGGTTGGCACGCGGGCGAATTGCCTGACCGTCGTTCTATCGCAATTGCCCAAAAATATGGCATTGACCTTACCGAACAACGCGCTCGAAAATTGCAACCCATTGATTTAGAACGCTTTGACTTAATTTTGGCAATGGATGAAAATAATTATCAAGATATTTTGCGTTTAGCTAAAACCGATGTTCAAAGCAAGAAAGTTGCAAAAATATTAAATTTCGCACACCCGAATACGGATGCAAATGTGCCTGACCCGTATTATGATAACCGTTTTGAACACGTGTATCAATTGTTAGATGATGCTGCAAATGAAATTATCAACAAATTGAATGATCAATAATGAACCTTATTTTTTAAACCTTATTTCTACTAACGATGGATTTTTATTGGATTTACGAACTACCCAACTCGCTCTTTTTTATTTTAACCGTGGGCTTTTTCGTCTTATTTTCGCTTTTAGGAACCCTATTTTTAGGACGGCGTTTGGAAACTTTTTTTGGACTTACGGAAGATACCAATGATATTGTGGGTCATTTTTTATCCATGAGTGGTGTTTTTTATGGAATCACCTTAGGATTAATCGCGGTTTCGACCTATGAAACCTTCGGCGCGGCTGAATCCAGTGTCACCAATGAAGCCAACGCGCTCAATACTTTGTACCGAGCGACCAACCTTTTTGAACGCCCTGACAAAATGCAGATGCGGGCAACGCTCAAAAAATATGCAACCTACATGGCAAAAGACGGTTGGGAATTGCAACGAGCAGGCAAAGTTCCAACAGGGTTATCTGCGATTGTGGATACTTTTCAAAAAGAATTAATGGATTATCAAATCCTTACAGATAAGGATAAAATTATCTTTGAAGAAGTATTGAAACATTTTAATGATTTGAGCGAACGTAGAAGACTGCGCGTCAGCAACATTACCGCAGGATTACCCGCAACCATTTGGCTCATTTTATTATTGGGCGCGTTTGTCAATATCGCGTTAACTTGGCTTCTGGTCATCAACAATCGGCGATTTGATATTTTGATTAATTCACTAAGTGGGATTTTATTAGGGTCGCTGATTTATTGGATTGCGGCAATGGACAATCCATTTCGCGGCGAATACAGTGTGAGCCCAGAACCATTTGAGCTTTTGTTGACTGGCTTGATGAAATAAAATAGGTTTACCTTTTATAATGGAACTTATAAATGTATAAATCATTGATTACAAAGTGCTTAAATATTATTTTTATACCAAAACTAAGTTAATGTATGAACCATTCTGTGAAAACGCCTTTATTTGGCACTCTCCGCAAAGCCTTCCGAATGGCTTTAGCAGCAGACAAACGAGAAACTTCTTCTGAAGAAGTGGTGCAACGCCATGAAGTTGCAACTATCAATCGGCGCAAATTCCTTGAAAATTCAGGAAAAACGTTATTATTGGGCGGTATTGCCCCAAATTTGTTATTGGGTACGCCCCACTTACGCGCTCGTTCCTTGTTTCAAGGGGCTGACAAACCTAAAATTGCCATCGTTGGCGCAGGTATGGCGGGGTTGAACGCGCTGCACACCTTGAAAAAAGCGGGCTATGATGCGACCATTTATGAAGCCTCTGGGCGTACGAGTGGTCGGATTTTCAGCGTTCAAGGCGCGATGGGTGAAGGCACTTGGGCTGAATTTGGAGCCGAATTTATTGACACGAATCACAAAGATATGTGGGATTTGGTCAAGGAATTTAACCTTGATTTGATTGATTATGCCCAAGAATCGGAAACAAAACTGCACAAAGAAGCCTTTTTCTTTAATGGCAAGCATTATTCATTGGCGCAAGCGGTGGAAGCGTTTCGGGGTTTTGCGGGGCGCATGAAGAAGGATATGGACAAATTGCCAAAGGAAATTTCGTATGAGACGAAAGACCCTCATGCTAAAAAATTTGATAATATGTCTTTATCCGAATACCTCGAAAAAGTCGGGGCAACAGGTTGGATTAAGCGTTTTATTGAGGTGGCTTACGAATCGGAGTACGGGCTTTCGCCGCAGGTGCAATCAAGTTTGAATCTATTGACGTTGATTTCGCCCGATACCGAAAAAGGTGAAATTGAATTGTTTGGCGAAAGCGACGAGCGTTACAAAACGCGGGGCGGCAATCAAATGATTCCAGATGCATTGGCGAAAAAATATGAATCACATATTGAATTACATCAATCTTTGACCTCTATTCGACCGTCGGGCAATGGTTATAATTTGAATTTTTCTAAGAAACAGGATGTCAAAGCCGATTTTGTGATTATTGCGATACCGTTTACGCGGTTGCGGCAGGTGGATATTGGGTTGACGATGCCGCAAGTCAAATGGGATTGTATTAACAAAATGGGTTATGGGATGAATGCCAAATTGATGATTGGGATGAAATCGCACTTTTGGCGCAAAAAAGGGTATGGCGGATTGGTTTATTCTGATATTGGTGTGCCAAATGGTTGGGATAATGCGCAATTGCAGACGGGCGAAGAAGATGCAGCAGGTCTTTCGATTCTTTTCGGCGGTAAATTGGGGTTAGATGTGGGCAAAGGCTCGCCCGAATCGCAAAAAGATATTTATTTGCCGAAGTGGAATCAGATTTACAAAGGCGCGACGGAACAATTTAATGGAAAAGTGGCGCGAATGCACTGGCCAAGTTATCCCTTTACGATGGGCAGTTACATTTGTCCGACGGTGGGACAAAAAACGAGCTTTTTAGGCGTTGAAGCCGACCCTGTTGGCAATGTTTTCTTTGCGGGTGAGCATTGCGGCGGTGATTTTTCTGGATTTATGAATGGCGCGGCGTTGAGTGGGCGCGTTGCGGCAGAAGGGATTTTGGCAAAAGTTGGCGCGAAGTAGTTAGCTAAAATATTGATTATCAAGACTTTAATGAATCCTTTTGTAATGCACTTTGATTATAAAACCTTTGGAGGGTTTTAAAACCATCCAAAGGTTTTTATACCTCCTTTTTCCCAATTCTATCACATCATTCAAATAAAAATAACGTAATTTTATTGTTATAAAATCAATTTTCTTTGTCAATTGGATTCACTTGTTTATATTTGCGCTCGAAAAAGATACGTGGTGTATCATTATAATTTATTCACAATGAAAACAAAATGCAAACAGTGAACTTTTTGCAAAGCGAATCCGCGCCAACCCTTGAGTTGCCCTTTGATTCGTATGCCAAAATTCGGAAAGTTTCCGAAGATTTATGTCTTCCGTTAGTGGAAGAAGATTTTGTAGTGCAAGCGTCTGATTTTGCGAGTCCGCCCAAATGGAATTTAGGACATACCACTTGGTTTTTTGAAACGTTTATTTTAAAACCAAATGTTAAAAATTACCAATCGTACAATGAAGCCTTCAACTTTTTGTACAATAGTTACTACGAAAGCATTGGAAAACGGACGTTGCGGCACTTACGCGGCACGATTACACGCCCGACGACGCGTGAAGTCTATGCGTATCGGCATTGCGTAGATGAAAAAATGCGCGAATTTCTGTCTGACCCGACAGTTTTGGAGCGTAATCCCGAACTCGCTTACCTGTTTGAACTCGGTTTAAATCACGAACAGCAACATCAAGAGTTGTTACTGACGGATGTGAAATATGCACTTTCTACAAATCCGTTAAACCCTGTTTATCAATCTATTACGCCTCAATTTGTAAATGCGCCTGTATTGCCATTGCGCTATTTACCTGTTTCGGAAGGCATTTATACAATTGGGTATGACGGCGATAGATTCCATTTTGACAATGAAAAAGGGGTTCATAAAACTTATTTACATGCGTATCGCATTGCCAATCGCCCAGTTACAAATGGTGAATATTTAGAATTTATTAAAGCGGGCGGTTATCAAAAGTTTCAATATTGGTTAAGTGCGGGTTGGAATTGGGTTAAAACCAATCAAATTGACGCGCCCATGTACTGGCAACAAGAAGATGGTCAATGGTATGCTTTCACATTGTATGGTTTGCAGAAAGTCAATGAAAATGAAGCCGTTACACATATAAGTTTTTATGAAGCTGATGCGTATGCGCATTGGGCGGGCAAGCGTTTAGCGACTGAACAAGAATGGGAAGTGGCTTGTAAACAGTACAGTCCGACGATTCCAAAAACCGCACATTTGATGGAAAGCAATGGTTTTCAACCGATTGCGCCCACACAAGATTTTCAATTTTATGGGAATGTGTGGGAATGGACAAATAGTGCGTACTTGGGCTACCCGTTTTACAAGCAGGCAGAAGGCGCGATTGGCGAGTACAATGGCAAATTTATGAATAATCAAATGGTTTTGCGCGGCGGCTCGTGTGTAACGCCTCGCTCCCACATACGACACACGTATCGGAACTTTTTTAATTCGCATGAACGATGGCAATTTACAGGCATTCGCCTTGCGGAATATTGTTAAAAATTTACACATAAAAATTCATTAAACTTAGTCCTAACCTTAATTCAGACTAAGTTCAATCAAAATGAGTGTTTTAATTCACAATTTGTTTTAAGTATTTTGATTTAAATAATTAAAATAGCGCACAAGTAATTTAAAAGTACACTACTGAGTTGTTAAAGATTTAAGGTGTAAATAATGGATTATCAATCTATTTTTCCCGCAGATTTCGCAGATTTTCTTTTGGACTCTTTTGATGCGAAAATCTGCGGGAAAAAAACATATTACAACTTTAACAACTCAGTAGTGTCATTTAAAAGTACAAGGTATCGCTTTTGTTAGATGGATTTTTTGGATTCAGTAGGTTTTTTACAAAAAAAATCCACTGAATCCAAGCAATCCAGATGCTGAAGCTGAAATGTGTTCAACACATAAGGGAAATCTATTTTAATAAATTTTAATTAAAAATATTTAAAATACATAAAATAATTATATATAATTAATTATGAAAAATAACCCAACTACAATAATGATTGGTGCAGGCATTGTGAACTTGATGTCTGCTTATTTTTTATCCAAACAAGGGCATCAAATTACGATTATAGATAAAGCGAAAAACCCATTTGTTGCAAAACGTTGGCACCAACAAGGAGCGACTTTTGGTGGTGAAAATGCTCGGATGTTTTCCATCACGGAGGCAGACAATTACAATGAAAAAAAGAGTGCTATCTATAAGGATATGGCGCATTTGTTTGAAACCAATGCCCAAAACGATGGTTGGAGTGTGTTATCGAATCCGACGGCGGCAGAAATGGAATGGATACAGCAATTTAAATCAGTGGACGCGGCGGATGCTTATCGCTTTGCCGATGAAATTTATAATTTTACCATTCAATCGGGTGTTTTGTGGGATGATTTGATTCAAAAAGAGCCTTGTCTTTTTGAAAATACGCATATCAAACACGATATTATTCGATTGTATCGCGAAGTTTCTGATTTTCAGGCGGCTCAACGATTGCATAAACGACTTGGTTCTTTTATAGAAGTATTGAGTACCAATCAATTAGAACATTTTTATCCCGAAGGGAATCAAATAGCGGTTCAAAAATCATTAGGCGGCGTGATGAAAGTAAAAGGATTTACCTTGCAAATCCATGATTTTTGTCAAAATTTAATCACTTATTTAGAAAAAAAAGGCGTTCTTTTTCATTGGGAACAAGCCTTTTCAGGGATTGAAAAGAATCAAAAAGGTGAAGTTGTTGGCATTAAAGTGGAAAATCAAGTGCTTATTTCCGATTATAATGTGCTTTCGATGGGAGCCTATAAAGGCAATCTTTTACATAACACCTTGTCTCACAATAAGATACATGGTGTCTTAGGTATTTGGCTTACCTTACCGAATGTTTATGGATTGAAACATTCTTTCAAAATTCACAAAAATGGACATGTGGGTGAAGATTCTAATGTGACTGTTGTAGAAGAAAACGGCAAGCAAAATTTGATTTTTGGTGCAGGATACGGTTATGTAGGCAATGTCACGCAAAATACGGTGGATTTAAAGGAGCTTAAACCCATCTATGATAGCATGTGGCAAACCGCTAAAACGTATTTTCCAGCAGCGTATCAACAGGGTGTTGCAGATGGCTTGTTGGCGCAACCTCAAAAATATTGTACGCGCCCGTTTACGACCACTGGTTTAGGCATTTTGGAAAGGATTCCAAATGAAAATGGTGGGGCGACTTTCATCACTGGCGGACATAATACGGGTGGTTTTACGCAAGCACCCATTGTCGCAAAATCGTTATTAAAAATAATTGATGGCAAAAATGCTTTAATGAAAAATAGTTATCATCCAATGAAAGGTTGGACAGAACAAAATATGGCAACTATTTAAAAAAGTAAAATTCAACTATAATGTTAGAAATTAGGAAATTAGGCATGGCAGATGCAGATAGCGTGGAAATTTTTGCCAAATGGACTTTAAAATCCGTTCCCGAAGCTTTTTTTTCAGCATTAGACAGACCCTTAATTGAAAAAACGTTAAACAATAAAATGACTTTTTCCTATGGGATGTTTGACGGCAATATACTGGTGGCGATTAGTTTAGCGCATGCTCCAGGCATTGGGTCCAATAATTATGGATATGATTTAGGGTATTCGGACGCGGAAATGAGTCAAGTCGGGCAATTGATTGCAACGATTGTGAACCCCACTTATCGACAGGGCGGCATTGGAAGCCAACTTATTTTCAAAAATTGTGAAGCGATTTTTGAAGCGAATTATCCGATTATTTTATCAACAGTGCATCCTGAAAATCTTGGAAGCATAAAAATGTTGATGAAAAATGGATTTGTAGTGAAAAAACAACTTTTAAAATATGGCGGTTTTCCAAGACTTATTGTGGAAAAACGGAAGTTAGATGGAATAAATCCGTAAACGGTAGATTTTTAAATACAGATTTGCATTTGCATAAAATATTAATTATCAATATTTTATGTAAATGCAAATCTGAAATTTGTTTATCATTACAGCTAATTTCAACACAAAATGTACAAAAAAAATATCAATTTTTAATTTACAATTAATTAACCAATAGATGACAAACCATCCAGTAGAACAAACCTTGACCTTAACCTCTTTCGCACAAGATGTTGAAAAAGGACTCTCATCCGCTGTAAAATACTTATCGTCAAGCTATTTTTATGACGAAGTTGGCAGTATTATCTTTCAGCAAATCATGGATTTGCCAGAATATTATTTGTCTCGCTGCGAAGCAGAAATCCTTTCAAACCATTGCAATGGTTTTTTAAAAACGTTTCAAACCGAATCGGGTTTTGATTTAATCGAACTTGGTGCAGGAGATGGTTCTAAAACAGCGATTTTATTAGACCATTTTTTAAAACAATCTGTTGATTTTACGTATGCGGCGATAGACATTTCTGCAAGTGCGTTGGAAGGTTTAGAAACGGTTTTGAAACAACGATTCCCAACATTACAGTCAAAAATGGTTGCAAATGACTACTTTTTAGGACTCGAAGCCTTGCAATTGCAATCCAAACGCCGAAAAGTGATTTTATTTATGGGTTCGACAATTGGCAATTTTACGAATACAGCAGCTGTTCGCTTTTTAAAAAAATTGCGTCAATATATGAATCCAAATGATTTGTTATGTGTCGGCTATGATTTGAAGAAAGATCCGAATCTAATTTTGGCGGCATACAATGATAATCAATTAGTTACAGCTGAATTTAATTATAATTTGTTGCGTCGGATGAATGAAGAATTAGGCGCAAATTTCGTGGTGGACAATTTTGTACACGCGCCGATTTATCATCCACAAAGAGGGTGTGCGGAAAGCTATTTATTGAGTACAAAAAAACAAAATGTTCATATCAAGGCATTAGATAAAACATTTTTCTTTGACGAATGGGAAGCGATTCATACCGAAGTTTCTTACAAATATTCGGTTCAAGATATGGAACAATTGGCAAGTACAGCAGGTTTTTCGCCTAAAACGAACTTTTTTGATGCGAAAAATTATTTTTGTAATGCTATTTTGAAAATATAAGGCACTGTCTAAATGTGGATTTATTGGATTTTTGTTTATAAAACAATCCAATGAATTTACATTCAAACAAAATATCATTTTTATTTTTTTAATTTTAAAACAAAATCATTATGCCAGATTTCAAAAAACATCTCAGTCTCAGTGAACTTTTAGCGATGAAAAACAAGATTGAAGACATTCACTATTGGCGCAACTTGTGTCCCAATGCGACGGTCTCTGATTTTGCGGTGGATCGCCTAAAAACTGCATCGGTTGATAATGCACAACTAATTGATTATCAATCTTTTCTGTCAGACGAAGGCTATTTCCAGACAGCTCCAATGTTGCCTGCTGTGATGCAAAAACAAATGTTAGAGTGCATTGAAACCGTTAAAATGGCAGGTTTTCCAGCGATGTTTGCGCTGGTGTACGACGTATTTTATGAAGCATTTAACTATTTTGACCCCATTATGAAGCATCTTTTGGGGGATGATTACACGATGATTCCCAATTTTTGGGTCTATTACATTGAGGCGAGCAACAATGGAAAAGGGTTTGAACCGCACCGCGATTTGGAGTATTTGAATACGCTTGACGCAAATGGCAAGCCAACTGTACTCACTTTGTGGATAACGGTGAATGATTCAACGCCGTTGAATTCATGTATGTATGTTTTGCCAAAACACCGTGACCCAGAATATCATTTGGCAGTCAACGACTTAAAACAGGGTGCAACCAAATTTAAATTGGAAGATGTACGGGCTGTGCCGATTGCGGGCGGTTGTTTATCCGCATGGGATCAGTACTTGTATCATTGGGGCAGCCGCAGCAGCAAGCATGCACCCGCGCCGCGAGTGAGTTATGCGATGTATTGTCAGCGCGGTGACATGCAGCCTGTGGATGATGCTTCGATTGATTTGCGCGAAGGCGTTCATTTCAAACAACGATTAGGTTTAATATGTCGGGGTGTATATCGCTACTCGTATGTGAAATCGGATGCCAGTCAAAAATCGCCCGAATTATTGGCATTTTTGGAAAATAATATGAAGGTTTTGAAAAACCATGTCAGTCAATTAGTCAATTAGTTGGTTAGTTGGTTAGTTGGTTGGTTAAAATGTTGATAACTAACCAACCAACCAACCAACTAACCAACTAATTTTCCTAACTTGCCCTTTCATTTTAATTCAAGTCTCTCATGCCAGAAAATCAACCGATTTCGCTCCAAAATGCGACCGTCCGTTACGGGCAAAAAGAAGTTTTAACAGATATAAACCTTTCATTTTCAATGAATTGCGTCACCGCACTGCTTGGTAAAAGTGGCAGTGGCAAATCTACTTTATTGCAATTACTGAATGGAATGATTCAACCGTCCACAGGTAAAATCCGCCTTTGGGGAAACGATTTTGATTATAAAAATGCCAATCAACTTCGTTTAAATATTGGTTACGCCGTGCAACAAGTGGGTTTATTTCCTCATTTGAACCTGTATGAAAATGTTAGTTTATTAGGCAAAATTACCAAAATGTCGCCTCAAAACATTCAAAAAAGAGTAACATTTCTACTCGATATGGTTCAATTACCACAATCATATTTTGAAAAATACCCATACGAATTGTCGGGCGGCGAGGCACAAAGAGTCGGTTTATGCCGAGCCTTGTTTTTAAAACCGTCGCTTTTGTTGATGGATGAGCCGTTTGCGGCATTGGATGCTGGCACAAAACAAGGCATTTACAATTATTTTTTGAATTTGCAACAATCAGAACCATGTACCGTCGTATTGGTAACGCATGATAAGCAAGAGGCGATTCGATTAGCGGATTATTACGTGTGGCTCGAAAATGGGCAAATTAAAAATCAAGGTACAAAACAAGAACTTGCAACTTTATAATGAAAAAATATTTAATACATATTACATTGATTTTTAATTTTATATCGCCAATGCTCGCGCAAACGACTATCAAAGTGGGTGGACAATCTTTTAACGAAGGTTATATTTTGGCGGAATTAATTGGACAAATTTTAGAAGATGGTGGCTATCACATTGAAAAAAATTATAATCTTGGTGGCACTGCTGTTGCGTTTCAAGCCTTGAAAAAAAAGGCGATTGATGTCTATCCTGCCTATTCAGGCACGATTTCGAGCGAGATTTTAAAACAAAAAGTTTCTAATTTAAACGAATTAAACGGGTTGTTAAAACAAAAATGGGGTTTGGAAATCTCTGCACCTTATGGTTTCAACAATACTTATTCGTTATGCCTCACGCCTACGCTCGCAGCGCGCCTAAAACTTAAAAAAATCTCCGATTTGCAAGCGCATCCCGATTTGAAATTAGGTTTTAGCAACGAATTTATCAATCGCACCGACGGATGGGTCAATTTATCTAAGCGTTATGCCTTGAAAAACAATGTATTCGGTATGGAACACGGTTTGTCATATCAAGCATTGATGAGCGAAAAAATAGATATGACCGATGCTTATTCGACCGATGGCGAAATTGACAAATATAAATTAGTGCTATTGGAAGATGATTTAAACTTTTTTCCAAAATATGAAGCCCTCTCATTTTATCAAAGCGACCTGCCCGACAAAGCGAAACATTTGTTGAAAAAGTTGGATAATGTATTGACGGATACCGCTATGCAACGCCTTAATTCAGAAGCCTTATTTTTAAAAAACCGTCATGCCGACATTGCACGAGCGTTTTTGTTGGATAAAAAATTAATTCAAAATAAAGCGGTTCAATCCCTTTCAAAAACACAAGATATTGTAAATCATATTTTTATACATTTGAAATTAACTTTATTATCGTTGCTTGCAGCCTTTTTGGTAGCGATACCATTAGGTATTGTGCTGTATCGGTTTCCACGATTCGCGCAACCTGTGTTGTATTTGACGGGCATTTTGCAAACGATTCCATCTATTGCGCTGCTCGCTTTGATGATTCCGTTAACGGGCATTGGCGTTTTACCTGCGGTGATTGCACTTTTTTTGTACGCTTTGTTACCGATTTTGCGCAATACTGTGATTGGATTGAGTTCCGTTGACCCGACTTTGAAAAAAGTAGCGATGGCAATTGGTTTAAACCCATTTCAAAAACTGCGCCTTATCGAATTGCCATTAGCGATGCCGATGATTTTGACGGGGATTCGGATGGCGGCAGTGATGAATGTTGGCACGGCAACATTAGCGGCGTTCATTGGTGGCGGCGGTCTGGGCGAATTTATTGTAACGGGGCTTGCTTTAAATGATACGAATTTGATTTTAATGGGCGCGATTCCTGCGGCATTATTGGCGATAATCCTTGAATTATTATTTGAATTATTAGAAAAAGCATTGATTTCCAAACACTTGCGTCAAAAAACGGACAATAGTTAGAATTGGGTTGATGGATGTACGGATTGCACGGATTGCACGGATTTACACAGGATTGATACAGAGGTGAGCCGCTAAAATCCGTAAAATCTTGTGGAAAATCTGTGTAATCCGTACATTTATCAACCCAATTCTAATTTTTGTCACAAATAAGTAAATTAATACTAATATTTAAAACCATTCATTTCAATTAAATACAAAATTGATTTTTTAACTAAAAAAAAACACAATAATAAAGGTATATACGAAAAAATAAAATATTTCTACATTTGCGCATGCTCATCCGCATCCAAAACGATTACCCACGACAAGGCTCCCTCTACTGGGTAAAACTGATTTCTAATTTTAATCATCATCGCTACTCATCTATTTGCCCCCACTTAGGTTGGCACGCTTTGACCATGCTTGTAATAAAATTTAAAGTTAAAACATTATTAATCAACATTTTGTACATTTAAGTAAATTACAACATGAGCAGTAAACTTACTTTCAAAAGTGGGCAGGGATGCCTTGCCTTCTGTCTATTGGTGTGGAGCGCATCCACGATAAACGCCCAAACTCGACAAACCAATCGAACGATTGACGGCACTTACAACAATCTGACGCAACCCAATTGGGGCAAAGCTGGCATTCCGTTGTACCGCGAATTACCCGCAGAATATGGCGCATCCGACCCTAAAAATGCGATGGGTGGCGCAAATCGCCCTTCTCCAAGAGCCATTTCCAACAAATTGTCTGACGAACCCGAAGATATTCGCAATGAACGGGATTTGAGTGGTTTGACCTACATTTGGGGACAATTTATTGACCATGATATGACGTTATCGCCGACAGGCGCGACTGAATCCGTGCCAATTCCATTGCCTTCCGATGAAAGCAAATTTACAAATCCGATTCCGTTTAAACGCTCGGTCATTCACCCCAATACAGGCGTGCAGGTGCGCCGCGAACAAACCAATGTGCAAACTTCTTGGTTAGATGGGTCGCAAGTGTATGGAGCAGATGCTGTAACGGCGAATTGGTTGCGCACCTTTCAAGCGGGTAAATTGAAGGTGTCGGCGGGAAATCAGCTGCCTTTTAACACCAATACGGGTGAATATAGCGGCAATTTAGACCCAAACGCGCCCAAAATGGATGATGATAATGGTCGAACCAAGAAAACTTTCGTTGCAGGCGACCCAAGAGCTGCCGAACATCCTGGTTTGACAAGTTTGCATACAGTGTTTGTGCGCGAACATAATCGGATTTGCGACCGCTTAATCAGTCAAGGCGTGACGCAGGATGAAGCGATTTATCAAAAAGCGCGCAAAGAAATTGGTGCGCTGATTCAAGCCGTGACTTATGGGCAATGGTTAGAAGCACTTGGCATACAATTGCAATCGTATGTCAATTATAATCCGTCGGCGCAACCCGATATTCGCAATACGTTTGCAACGGCTGCTTATCGTTGGCATACGATGGTTGAAAATGATATTATTCTTCGGGATAATGAGTGTCATGGCGTAGGTCGGGTTGAAATCCCATTGAAAGATGTGTTTTTCAATATCGAAATTGTGCGGAAAAATGATATTGGAGTGCTTTTGAAAGGTTTATCGGTGCACCGTCAGTACGAAACGGATTTGAAAGTGAATAATGGTTTACGGAATTTTTTATTTGGGTCTGGCAGTGGTTTGGATTTGGTGAGCTTGAATTTGCAACGCGGTAGAGATCATGGTTTGCCCAATTATAATAGCATCCGCGAATTTTATGTAGGTTCAAAGGTCAGTTCCTTTATAGAAATTTCGCAAGATGCCTCGATTGCAAGCAAAATGCAAACTTTATACGGCAGCGTAGATAATATTGATTTATGGGCAGGGCTTTTTGCAGAAAAGCGATTGGCGGGAAAATCAGTTGGGCGTACCGTAGATGCGATGATTCGCGCCCAATTTGAAAAATTAAGAGATGGCGATTTTTATTATTTTGAAAATGACCCCGAATTGACTGCCGCAGACAAGAGCAGAATTAGGTCAACCACCTTAAAACACATCATAGAACGCAATACAAATGCGGGCGATTTACAAGATAATGTATTCTTTGTAAAAAGTTGCAGCAGCAACCCAAGTGAGTTTGATGATATTGCTAAACGGTCATGTACCGAGACCCCTCAGTATGAAAACTGGACTTTCTTAGGCAAGCAAGGCGCAAAATCGTATTATAAATGGAATGGTGGTACGGCAAACTTTACTGATGCCAAAGTGCTTGTTAAACGATTAGGTGGTCGTTTGCCACAAATCACAAATTCAGCTGAAAACAACTACTTGAAAACCCTTATTCCTGCTGGTTCAAGCACTTATTTAGATTTGAATCGGGTTGGTACGCAATGGAAATACAGTGATGTCTTAAATGCCAATGATATTCTCGTCACTGGTAGCATTTCACCTTATTACAATTGGGGAGTAGGTGAGCCTAATAATTCGGGAGGTACTGAACATCGCGTACAAATGTATAATGACGGTAGATGGAATGACCTCTCAGAGACTTATCTTCAAACTGTCATTGCTGAAGTGGGATGTAGAGAAGACTGTTTAACTGAAACAATACCCCCTACTTTCACTTCTTGCCCTTCAAACATAGCGACTTCTTATGGTTTGTTGTC
>JBEEMZ010000107.1:0-15747 GCA_041192405.1 Bacteroidota bacterium
CTTCCGACAGGAGCCATTGGTTTTGGCACATCAGAGACAGCCTCGCGTAAGCGTGTTCCCATACCGCCCGCAAGGATAATTGCTTCAGTAATTCTCATATGATGTCGAATTATGGACTTCGGATTTTGGATTTCGGATTTCGGATTGCAAAATCATTGATTATCAATTTTTTACACATTCAGCAATCCGAAATCCACAATCCGAAATCAATTATACTTTTTCTTTTATTTTAACATATTCAGGACGCAAACTCCGTACTGTTTTGCCCGCCTGCCACATTTCAGAATTGCGCAGCTCATTCAATTCGACTTCCAATTTTTCCCGATAATCAGGTTGCGAATTGCTATCAATAGAACGTTGCGCTTCCATGCCTGATGCAACACTATCATATAACTCCGTGAAAACAGGTGCAACCGCATCTCTAAATTTGTTTTTCCAATCTAAAGCACCGCGTTGAGCTGTCGTAGAACAGTTCGCATACATCCAATCCATGCCATTTTCCGCAACCAAAGGCATTAAAGATTGTGTTAATTCTTCAACGGTTTCATTGAATGCTTCACTTGGAGAGTGTCCGCGTTTTCTCAATTCGTTGAATTGGGCTTCAAAAATACCTTGAATGGCACCCATTAATGTACCGCGTTCGCCTGTCAAATCCGAAAAAACTTCTTTTTTGAAGGTCGTCTCAAACAAATAACCCGAACCTACGCCAATGCCCAAAGCAATTGCACGTTGTTCTGCTTTGCCCGTAGCATTTTGGAAAACCGCATAAGAAGAATTCAAACCGCGTTTTTGCAAAAACATCCGACGCAAAGAGGTTCCAGAACCTTTTGGCGCAACCAAAATTACATCCACATCACTTGGCGGAACGATTTGAGTACGTTCTTTATAGGTAATGCCGAAACCATGTGAGAAATACAAGGTTTTACCAGCAGTCAAATGTTTTTTAACAGTGGGCCAAGCAGCGATTTGCGCTGCATCAGACAATAAATACATGATAATCGTACCGCGTTTGCAAGCAGTCTCAATATCAAACAATGTTTCACCTGGAACAAAGCCATCGTTTTTAGCTTTTTCCCAAGATTTGGAAGGTTGCCGTTGACCTACGATAACATTAAAACCGTTATCGCGCAAGTTCAATGCCTGTCCAGGTCCTTGAACGCCGTAACCAATCACTGCAATGGTTTCGTTTTTAAGGAAATCTTGCGATTTTTTCAACGGAAATTCTTCCCGTGTTACAACGTTTTCTTCAACGTTCCCAAATTTTAATTTTGCCATAATGATAATTAATTAGTTTTAAAAATTAATTTGCTTCCGCAAACTCAATGCTTTTCAAATAACGATTTAATTGCTCCATCGGTTTCGTAATCGCAACTCTGCCCGAACGCACAAACTCATAAATCCCAATTTTTTTCAAATCTTCTAATAATTTTTGAGTTTCTTCTTGATGCCCCGTTTTTTCGATGACGATAAATTCAGCTTCAATCGTTAAAATACGAGCATTATGTTTGCGCATTAATCGTTCCAATTTGCCACTACTTTCGGTGTAAGCCTTGATTGGAACTTTATATAAAGCAATTTCTTGATGCACAACTTCATGTGCCTCATAGTAAAACGCTTTTAATACTTCAATTTGTTTATCCAATTGAGTAACCACTTTACGAACTTCATCTTCCGTCAAATGCACAACAATCGTGAAACGAAAAATGCCTTCAATCGAAGATTGCGAAGTCGTGAGCGACTCAATATTGAAATGTCGTCGTGTGAAAACTTGTACGACGCGCATCATTAAACCCGATTTATTTTCCGTAAAAACGGAAATGGTATATTCTTTGACCATGATTATTTGATTTAAGGTTTTTCTAAAACGATTTCTGAGACAGACGCACCTGCGGGAACCATTGGAAATATATTTTCCTCTTTTTCAACCATTACATGCAATAAAAACGGACCATCAAACGCTAACATTTCCGCAACTGCTTCTTTTAATTCGCTCGAATGGACAATTTTCTTACTTTTGACCCCAAAACCTTCCCCTATTTTTACAAAATCAGGATTTTTCAACTCTGTAAATGAATAACGGCGGTCAAAAAAAAGTTGTTGCCATTGCCGAACCATGCCCAAAAATTCATTATCTAAAATCACGATTTTCACTCCAACATGCCATTGAGAACACATGCCCAATTCTTGAATCGTCATCTGAAAACCACCATCCCCAATAAATGCAACTACTTGTTTGTCAGGAGCAGCAACTTTTGCACCGAACGCAGCAGGCAACCCAAAACCCATTGTTCCCGCGCCACCCGATGAAACCCATTGATTTATATCTTTATATTCGTAATATCTTGCTGCTGACATTTGATGTTGACCTACATCCGTTGCAATAATTGCTTCCCCTTTGGATTGAATCGAAACTTCCCGTACAACCTGCCCCATCCGCATTTGCCCCTGTTCACTACCCACTAAATCACGTACTAAAACCTTATCTTGCTCGATTTTATCACAATCTCTAAACGCTTTGAGCCATTTTGGATACGTTTTGGTTTGAACCAAAGGCAGCAATGCTTGTAATGCCAATTTTGCATCACAATGAATCGCTGCTGTCGTTTTAACATTTTTGTCAATCTCCGCCGCATCAATTTCAATATGAATGACTTTTGCTTGTTTGGCAAAACGAGAAACATCGCCCGTAACTCGGTCATCGAAACGCATTCCAATTGCAATTAATACATCACACTCGTTACATTTCAAATTTGCGCCATAATTGCCGTGCATGCCCAACATTCCAACATTCAATTCATGGTAAGCGGGCAAATTCCCCAAACCATGCACCGTATGACCTACTGGAATACCTGTTTTTTCAACAAATTGTCTAAAAATATCGGAAGCATCTGCAATTTGAATCCCATGCCCTGCCAAAATATAAGGTTTTTGGGCGTTATTTATCAAATCTGCTGCCGCTTGTACAGCAGCAAGATTTGGTTTCGGATTAGGATGATAGCTGCGGATGTATGGATTCTTATGATATTCAAAATCAACCATTTCTAATTGAGCATTTCTTGTAATATCTACTAAAACGGGCCCAGGACGACCCGAATTTGCAATATAAAATGCTCGCGCCATGACATTTGGAATCTCACGGGCATCCGTTACTTGATAACTCCATTTCGTTACAGGAACAGTACAACCTATAATATCGGTTTCTTGAAAAGCATCACTACCTAACAAATTTCGTCGCACTTGCCCCGTAATACATACTAAAGGGGTCGAATCCAGATACGCATCTGCTAAACCTGTTATAAGATTCGTCGCGCCAGGGCCTGAAGTTGCCATGGCGACACCTGTTTTGCGTGTTACGCGGGCATAACCTTGCGCTGCATGAATGCCCCCTTGCTCATGTCTCGGTAAAATATGGCGAATTCGGTCTTGATAATCGTATAAAGCATCATAAATTGGCATAATCGCACCACCAGGATAACCCCAAATCGTATCAACCCCTTCTTCTAATAATGCTTTCATCACAGCTTCCGCGCCTGTGACAGAGATTTTGGGAATGTCAGATATATTATTTTTTTTAGATAGAATTTGGCTACTCATAATTTGGTTAGGCATTAAATTTAAAAAGTACCGTGCGCTTTTTAGGGGCGCACGAATACTACGTTTGTATGATAATTAATTGGTAATCAAATTGTTATGAATAGATAAATCTATTCACGAATTGTAAAATTTAAAATTGTCCTTTACTATACTTGTCTCGTTCAAATTAAAAAACATCTGTTACGCAGCCTTCACTTGCTGATGAAACGGTTCTTGCATATTTTAATAAAATACCATTCTTTGTATTTAAAGCGGGCGTTTTCCAATCTTTTTTCCGATTGGCAATTTCAGCATCCGATAAATCTACATTAAGCAAATTATTTTTAGCATCAATTGTAATCACATCTCCATCTTTCAAAAAGGCAATTAAACCACCCGTTTGTGCTTCAGGCGTGATATGACCAACTACAAAACCATGTGTACCGCCTGAAAAGCGACCATCTGTAATCAAAGCAACTTTATCGCCGAGTCCTGCCCCCATGATTGCGCCCGTCGGTTTTAACATTTCAGGCATGCCAGGGCCTCCTTTCGGACCGCAATATCGAATCACAACAACATCACCTGCTTTAATTTTGTCATTCATAATGCCTTGATTTGCAGCAGCTTCGCCATCAAAAACTTTTGCAGTACCTTTGAAAAACTCACCTTCTTTGCCCGTAATTTTAGCAACTGCGCCTTCTGTTGCGAGATTGCCATAAAGGATTTGAATATGACTTGTTTTTTTAATGGGATTATCAAATGGCTTGATAATGTCTTGATTTACAGTCAAATCTGCCTCATTTGCCAAATTTTCAGCAATGGTTTTTCCCGTTACGGTCAGACAATCGCCATGTAAAAAACCTGCTTTCAATAACATTTTCATCACCGCAGGTACGCCCCCAACTGCAAACAAATCCTCCATTGAATATTTTCCAGAAGGTTTCAAATCTGCCAAGAATGGCACTTTATCGCCAATGCGTTTGAAATCTGCCAAATTTAAATCTACATTGACCGATTTAGCCATTGCGATTAAGTGCATGACCGCATTCGTTGAGCCACCTAAAACAATTACAACCGTTATTGCGTTTTCAAACGCTTTTTTAGTCATAATATCTCTTGGACAGATATTTTTTTCTAATAACAATTTAATTGCGGCTCCAACTCTTGTGCATTCTGCCTTTTTATCTTTGCTTAACGCAGGATTTGACGCATTATTTGGTAACGCCATGCCCATCGCTTCAATTGCTGAACTCATCGTGTTTGCGGTGTACATGCCGCCACACGCGCCCGCCCCAGGACACGCATGATGGATTACACCTTTAAAATCTTCATCGCTAATCGTTCCCGCTACTTTTTTGCCAAATGCTTCAAAAGCAGAAACAATATCTAATTTCTGACCTTTATATTTTCCAGATGCAATCGTGCCGCCATAAACAAGGATTCCAGGACGGTTCAAACGCCCCAAAGCCATCATAGCGCCCGGCATATTTTTATCACAACCTACCACTGCCACAATCGCATCATACCATTGTGCTGAAGCAACGGTTTCGATACTATCTGCAATCAAATCTCGGCTCGGAAGCGAAAACCGCATGCCTTCCGTACCCATTGAAATCCCGTCACTTACGCCAATTGTATGAAATATAAGTCCCACTAAATCAGCAGATTGCACTCCTTTTTTAATATCTTTTGCCAAATCATTGAGGTGCATATTACAAGGATTTCCTTCCCAGCCCGTCGAGACAATACCGACTTGTGCTTTTTTCAAATCTGCGTCCGTGAGACCGACTGCATGTAACATTGCTTGTGCAGCAGGTTGAGTCGGGTCTTGTGTGACGCGACGACTATATTGATTCAAATCTTTCAAGATAAATAATTAATTGGTTCTGTAAACGAATAACAATTAGTTGACCGCGTAAAAGTATTGGCTTTATATTGGTTAAAAAATGAAATAAAAAGAGGATTTACGATTGTCAAGGTGTTTTAATGCCTTCTAACTAATTGATAATCAATTAGTTATTTTAAAAATGATTCCACCAGCAAAGCCATAATCTATCAAAAAGTTTCTGCTTAAAAAAGGTTGAACTTAAAAAAAATAATTGGAATTTTAAAAAATAATGTAATTTGCCTCTTTAAAGCTATTTTTCTAATTTTAAAAAAAAAGCCTTATATTATGGAACCTTTTTTCATATTATGTGTATTGGCGGCAATAATTGTCTTTTCTTCCTTTGTCACCGTACAACAGGGAACGGTTGCAGTAACTACTATTTTTGGGAAGTATAGCCGAACCTTAACGCCAGGGTTAAACCTTAAAATTCCGATTATTGAACAAATTTTTCGTCGGATTTCGAGTCAAAATCGCTCCGTAGAGATTGAGTTTCAAGCAATTACGCAAGATCAAGCCAATGTTCATTTCAAAACGATGATTCTGTATTCTGTTTTGGACAATGAAGAAGCGACGATTCAAAAAGTGGCATTTAAATTTGTCAATGAACAAGATTTTATGCGTGCCTTGATTCGTTCCGTAGAAGGTTCTATTAGGAGTTATGTGGCAACGCGCAAACAAGCAGAAATTTTGTCGTTGCGCCGCGAGATTGTACACGATGTGAAAGATCAATTAGACCATGTTTTGTACGAATGGGGTTATCATTTGATTGATTTACAATTAAATGACATCGCTTTTGATGAGGCAATCACGCGTTCGATGGCACAAGTGGTTGCGTCAAGCAATCTTAAAGCGGCGGCTGAAAATGAAGGTCAAGCTCTTTTGATTACCAAAACAAAATCGGCAGAAGCGGAAGGTAACGCGATTAAAATTGCGGCAGAAGCCGAAAAAATTGCGGCTCAATTGCGCGGTCAAGGCGTTGCGCTATTTCGTCAGGAGGTTGCGAAAGGGATGACCGAAGCTGCCAAAGAAATGGGCAATGCTCAATTGGATTCCTCCGTATTAATGTTTGTTATGTGGACAGAAGCCATCAAACATTTTGCAGAAACAGGTAAAGGCAATGTTATATTCTTAGATGGCTCGGCAGAAGGCATGCAAAAAAATGTCACCGAAATGATGGCACTCTCTCAATTGCATCATTTACCGACCGCAGCTAAAAAAGGTTAAGTCAAAACAAGCCAAGAATTTCACAAATTTTCACCAATGTTATTATTGGTGAAAATTTGTGAAATTCTTGGCTTATTTTTAAAATTAGAATATTTAAAATGATTAAAACAACGATTCTGGTAGTTGGATTAGAACAAAAAGAAATTACTACGCTTAGACAAAAATTAGGTTTTGGTTACATTGTATTGCACCACGACACTTCACCGAAATTAAAATTGGTTGAAGGTAAACTTTATGTTGCCAGTTTGACGGTATTGGATAAATTTATCGCTGTTGATAAAGTGATTTTTCATGGTATTTTTGAGAATGATTTTGACACGCTCACTTTATTAGCACTTTGGAATGGCGCATGTCTGCCAAATGCGCATGGAATGATGGATTTGAGGTTGCGGATTCCTGGTTTGGCGCGAGCCTTACGCGTTTCAAAATTTGGCGGTATCAAAAGAAGTATGGTTATTGGTCAGCAAAAGTGGTTTAGTCAATCCGAAGTCGTTGCAAAATGGGGCATTTGGCATTTTATGAATGAAACTTTTTTAGAATATGCGGCGCATTGGGTTACAACCTCGAAATTGTAATTTTATTGTTATAAATCATTTGTGAAGAAAAATGAATACGATTTGTGGCAAGTTGTAACGTACCGCAACTCGTATTTTAAGGTATCATCATCGTTAAAATATTTAAATTAAATAAATTTATATTTTTAATCAATTGATAATCAATTTATTAAAAACGTAGAAAAAATTTAAGAAAATTTTAAGCAGCAATAGGGATTTAATTTTAAAATAAATGCGTTAATTGCATCGTTGTATGTGTCGTAACATAGAACCACCGACTCTCGGAGTGGCGCAGTCGCCGAAAGCGTCAGGGTAGGCAAATTGTAGGCAAAACAAATTTTTATCTTTCATGCCAGCATTCCAAAATTTAAAAACGGTCGGCTCTATCGTCGTTTTGTTGCTTCAAGCTGCTACCGCGCTGAACGCTCAAAAGATTACCGTGCCGCCCAAACCTGTTCAACAGGCTGTGCAACCCGCGAATACGTGTGGTTTTGTGAAGCCGCCGAAAAGTATGGTCAATAAATTTGCTTCTACGTATGAAGCGCAGTCGGTGGCGAATACGATTGTCAATAAATTGAAATTGACTCAAAATTTTGTCATAGAACAAGCTCCTGGTATCGAAAACTGTTATGCGGTGATTGAGCGCGGCAGACGGATGATTCGATATGACAATGATTTTTTAGAGCGCACCGACCAGATGGCGCGTACGAAATGGGCTTCGATAAGCATCATGGCGCATGAAATCGGGCATCATATATGTGGTCATACGCAAGATAATATTGGAAGTACGCCCTCCAAAGAGTTGGAAGCGGATAAATTTTCGGGTCTTGTCATGGCAAGTTTAGGCGCGACGTTGGAGCAAGCGAAGGCTGCAATGAATGCAGTGTCGTCTGACCAAGCTTCAAGTACGCATCCTGGTAAGAGAGACCGTTTGAATGCGATTGGATTAGGTTGGCAATCGGTGAATAAAGATGGCACCGTAACGCCTGAAACAACGCCTGCCAAGCCGCAAGATAAAACAAATGCTTCTAAATATAATGATTGGATTAAGTTGACGAATCCAAATGCCAACACATTATATGTAGAATTGTCTGATGATGGCAAAAATTTCCAACAAGTGGCGATTGAATCAGGTAAAGAATTTGTATTTAGATATGAGATTTATAATTATGGTTGGATTCGGGTTTCTACGCCAAACAAAGGCAAAGTTGTTTATAAATTGGATCATACTAAAAAATATTACATCGCTCCCAATCGAAAATTTGGTCGTTGGGATGTTTTTGAGGATAAGAAAGTATAGTATTGAATTTATAAAAATGCGCATAAATTATTGGAAATCAATAGTTTATGCGCATTTTATATTTGCAAACAGCAGTTTTCGCTTTGAAAAACAATACACTACTAATTTTTTCCCGCAGATTTCGCAGATTTTTCCGCAGATTTTCGCAGCAAAAGAGTCCAAAAGAAAATCTGCGAAATCTGCGGGGAAAAAATAGATTGATAATCCATTATTTACATCTTTAACAACTCAGTAGTGTAGAAAAACAAATATACAAATGGTAAAACAAATGAAGCAAATTTAAGGATTCAAACGAATTTTTTTACTTAAATGTACGAGTTCAAGCAAAAAAATCCGTTTCATCCGCTTTACCATTCGTATCTTCATTTTCCAAAGCGGGAATTGCTGATTTGGAAAATAGTCTCCTTTTTTTTAAATTGTTGTCCTTATTTGTAAAACGACTCTAACAATATTCAAACGAATGATTAATTTTGACGGTTTATTTGAAGGAGCATAAATTAATTTTATTATAAATTATCTTTACATGAAAATTTTTCTTTCTATTTGTTTGATGAGCCTTGCGTATCATGTTGTGGCGCAGCGTTCCGAACCTCAACCACAGGCGCGTTGGCAACAGCGTGTGGAATACACGATGAATGTTGATTTTGACGCAAAAAAGCATCAATTCAAAGGGAATCAACGGTTAGTATATTATAATAATTCATCAGAAACGTTGCGCAAAGCGTATTATCATTTGTATTTCAACGCTTTTCAACCGAATAGCGCAATGGATGTGCGTTCGCGCAATATCGCCGACCCCGATCCAAGAGTAGGCGATCGGATTTCAAAATTGAAACCCGATGAAATCGGTCGTCAAGAGGTCAAAACCTTGACGATGGACGGAAAACCTTGTAAATTTAAGGTTGAAGGGACGATTTTGGAGGTTGAATTGCCTACGATGATGCTTCCTGCGAGCCGTGCTGTGTTTGAAATGACATTTGAAGGACAAGTTCCGATACAAATCCGTCGCTCTGGGCGCAATAATAAAGAAGGCATTGATTACACGATGACGCAATGGTATCCTAAAATGTGTCAATTTGATGAGCAAGGCTGGCACGCAAATCCGTATATTGGGCGTGAATTTTATGGCATTTGGGGAGTATATGATGTGACCCTTAAAATGGATGAAAAATATACGATTGCGGCAACAGGTCTTTTACAAAACCCATTAGAGGTCGGCAAAGGTTACACGGATGCGAAAATTAAGCCCAAAACGGATAATGGTAAATTAACATGGCATTTCAAAGCGGACAATGTCCATGATTTTGCATGGGCAGCAGACCCCGATTATACGCATACGCAACTCAAAGCAGATGATGGAACGCAATTGCATTTTTTCTATCAGAAAGGAGAAAAAACGGAATCTTGGGAAGCTTTGCCAAAGATTATGGGGAAAGTATTTCAATATATTGCAGAAAATTATGGAAAATATCCATTTGAATCCTTTTCATTTGTTCAAGGCGGTGATGGTGGGATGGAATATCCGATGCTGACCATGATTACGGGGGAACGCCCGTTGAATAGTTTGATGGGTGTTTCGGTGCATGAAGCGTTACATAATTGGTATCAAGGCGTTTTGGCGAGTAATGAAAGTCTTTATGGTTGGATGGATGAAGGTTTTACAAGTTATGTTGAGAACGATGTGGAGGAGTGGGTGCGCAAACAAGGCTGGATTCCTGGCGTGAATGCCAAAGGTTATGATGCGATGAAAGATAATGTAGCGGCTTATTGTCGTTTTTCGCAATCGGGCAGAGAGGAACCGTTAAGTATTCATGCAGATCATTATATGACGAATACGGCGTATAGTGTTGGTGCGTATGTGAAAGGTTCTGTTTTTTTGCAAGAATTGAAATATATTGTTGGAGAAAAAATGTTTAAAGATGCGTTCAAACAGTATTTTAATCAATGGAAATTCCAGCATCCAAATCCGAATGATGTGATTCGCGTTTTTGAACGCATGAGCGATTTAGAATTAGATTGGTTTAAAGAATATTGGGTAAATAGCACGCACACCATTGATTATACAATTGACAAAGTTGAATCTGATAATGATAAGAAAACAAAAGTCCATTTATTGCGCACAGGACAGATGCCCATGCCATTGGATATTGTCGTAACGTATGAAAATGGAACGCAAGAAATGTTTTATATTCCATTAGACATCATGCGCGGCGAGAAGCAAAATGAAGATGCTAAAATGAAATTTAAGTTGTTATCGGACTGGACTTGGACGCATCCAACGTATGAATTTTCGATTCCAGAAAAGTATAGCAAGATTAAAACCATTCAAATTGACCCGTCGGGCAGATTAGCGGATGTTCGTTTGGACGATAATATTTGGAATCGTCCCGCGCCCACACCCGCAACCGATAAAAAATAGGATGTGGATTTTTGGATTTGATGGATTCTGTGGATTTTTGCTCAAAAAATCCACAGAATCCATCAAATCCAAAAAAGCCACCTTCAAAAATCGTATCTCAATCCATTAATCCAACTATACGTCAAATCTGGAAAATGAATAGGTAAGCGCGGGTCATTATCATAATTGATTGTAAAGGTTCCCTTAAAACTCCACTTTTTTGACAATCCAAATACCAATGCAGATTCAGATGCAAATCGGTAATTATTCAACTGATTCAAAAGAGGCTGAAAATAGGTAGTACTCGAAAATTTTGAAACGGAATTAATTTTAAAATTAAACGATAAATAACTGCTCAACCGATGATTATTTTCGATAATATCTGTTTTATTTAATTCATTGCGTTCAAACATATACAAAATGCCAATATAAACTTTTTGTTTCAAATATTTTTTCAATTTCCAACGAATCCCTGTTCCTGTCAAACCGCGAAATAAAATCCGCGTTCGCTCATTATATTGTGCTTGCACAAATGCCTCCCAAACCCACTCATCTGGATTTAATTCGTAATTATAGCGCAAATGTTGGAAACCATCATTTAAATATTTGGTTTTATCCGCTTGAACAAAATTATATCCTGTCATAGACAGTACAAAATGACGATGATGCGCATATTCCATTTGAATATTGGCGCGACCCGAAAGCAGCCGCTTATCCGTTTGATATAAATTAAAACCAATATCTGTAAAACCTTTAAATGCAATGGTATCGCCTAACTTAACACGTCTATCTTCGACATTAATGATTTGTGCGGAAAGGGTTTGAATGATTGTAAAAAAAAGAGGCGTAACCCACAAATGTCGTTTGAATATCATTGAAATAGTTGAGTTTTAAATAGATTAATATTTCATTCAAAGCGCTAATTTATCGTTCAAATAACCCACTAAAACTTGTAAACTAAGTTCTAAACTATGATTATTATTCAAAATTAAATCGGCTTCTTTCAAATAAGGTTCAATAAATTGTTGATAACTCGGCACAATATGATGCTCATAACGATATAAAACATCCTCTATTGGATAACCACGCTCCACTTGGTCGCGGCGAATCCGTCGAATGATTTTCAAATTTTCCTCCGCGTAAACAAATAATTTCAAATCAAACATCTTCTTAATCGCGGCATAATGAAACACAAACAACCCTTCTACAATGATAATGGGCGCGGGTCGAAAATATTTAATAACAGGTGTAGCATCTTTGTTATTGAACACATATTCTTGTTTTTCAATGACTTCACCATTTAATAATTTTTTAATATCTTTTTGAAATGCTTTGTCATCAATGGAAGTGGGCAAATCAAAATGCTGATATCCATTGGCATCTACCCACTGTTCGTGGCGCGGTTTGTAATATTCATCTTGCGAAATCACGCAAAGCGCGTTTTCTGAAAAAATTTGTCTTAATCGTTTAATCAGCGTTGTTTTGCCTGAGCCCGAACCGCCCGTTACGCCAATAATAAAAGGTTTGTTAGATTGCATAAATTGAAAATAGTTTGTTAGTTGGTTAGTTGGTTAGTTGGTTAAAATATTGCTAACAACTAACTAACCAACCAACTAATCCGCAAATTTATCACTTTTTTTAAACATCTTGATTCATTTTTGAGTTTAAACGCAATGTTTAAAATGAATGTACTTGCAATTTGATTTATTTGTTTTAATTTTGGGCAAAAAAAATTAAAAAGGAACCCAATTTCATCTAAAACATATTTTTTATCCGCCAATTCTTACTATTTTTGCAGCCGCTATGAAAATATTTCACAATCTATCGGAATTGCCTGATTTTAAAAATACCGTCATTACAATTGGATCTTTTGACGGCGTACATACAGGGCATCAATCTATTTTGAAACGCGTGAAGGCGTTGGCGGAGGCTGTTAAATTACCTTCGGTCGTGATTACATTTCATCCACACCCGCGTTTGGTGTTGGAGGGAAACAATGCCCCCGTTCAATTACTGACTTTAACGGACGAAAAAACCTATTTGTTGGAAAAACAGGGCATGGACTATGTGGTTGTTGCACCTTTCACAAAGGCATTTTCGGAACAATCTCCAGATGATTATATTGAACAATTTTTAGTCAAATATTTCAAACCCAAATATATTGTTATTGGATATGATCATCATTTTGGCGCAAAGCGCGTTGGAAATATTGATTATTTGAAAAATAACCAAACTAAATTTGGTTTTGAAGTCATTGAAATCGAAAAACAATTCATTGATGATATTGCAGTCAGTTCCACACAAGTGCGCAAGGCTTTAGAAAAAGGGGATGTTGCAACGGCAGCTAAATTGTCGGGGCATTATTATTCGTTTTCGGGTACGGTCGTCAAAGGACAACAAATCGGGCGCGGTATTGGATTTCCGACGGCGAATATTGCGGTCACAGACCCGCATAAATTGGTTCCGCCACATGGCATTTATGCTGTTTTTGTTTGGCACAAAGGCACTCGGCACAAAGGCATGATGTATCGAGGCGACCGCCCTGTGTTAAAATCGCATCATAATGTGACGATTGAAGTGAATCTTTTTGATTTTGATAAAGACATTTATGGCGAAAATTTGCGGGTTGAATTAGTCGAATATTTGCGCCCCGACCAATATTTTGAATCTTTAGAAGATTTGGTAGTTCAGTTGGCAAATGATGAAACGGCTGCTAAAGAAATTTTACAAGAGATTGAAAATCAATCTTTTCCGAAAGTAGGCGTTGTAATTTTGAATTATAATGGAAAGGATTTATTGGATAAATTTTTACCATACGTTTTGGCATCTCATTATGCAAACTACGATGTAATTGTGGCAGATAACGGCTCAACGGATGGCACAATGCAATATATCCTTGAAAAAAATTTGGATGGGTTGCCTAATTTTTATGGACATCAACGCATTCGAGCCATTGATTTAAAACAAAATTATGGTTTTGCGTTGGGTTACAATGAAGCATTGAAGCGTTTATATGCAGAACAAACGTATAAATATTTTATTTTATTAAATTCAGATGTCGAAGTGCGCAAAGAATGGTTATTGCCTATAATTGAAGTGATGGAGGAGGATGATACGATTGCGGCGGTGCAACCTAAAATCCGAGCGTATCAAAAAAGAAAATATTTTGAACATGCAGGCGCGGCAGGTGGTTGGATAGATACTTTGGGTTATCCGCTTTGTCGGGGTCGGATGTTTGAAAAAGTGGAGCGTGACCGAAAACAATATGATGACCGTTCTGAAATTGCTTGGGCGAGTGGGGCTGCAATGGTGATTCGAGCTGATTTATTTGAAAAATTAGGTGGTTTTGATGCCGATTTTTGGGCGCATCAAGAGGAAATTGACCTTTGTTGGCGATTGCGGCGGGCGGGCTATAAGATTTTGGTCGAACCGCGTTCGGTTGTATTTCATGTGGGCGGCGGTACATTGGCGTATGAAAATCCGAAAAAAACGTATTTAAATTTTCGGAATAATTTGTATATGATATTTAAAAATGAACCTGTTTCAAAATTATTATGGTTAATTCCGCTTCGCTTGACCTTGGATGGGGTCGTGGGCGTTCGATTTTTATTAAAAAAACAATGGCAGCATACTTGGGCGATTGTTCAAGCGCATGGCTCGTTTTATAAAAATATTTTTAAATTGGTTCAAAAACGGAAGGTTGAAACGGCTTTAATTGAGGCAAATCGGATTGGTGCGCCGAATCAAGGTGGCGTTTATAAAGGTTCTGCGGTGTTTCAATTTTATGTGCGCGGGAAGAAAAAATTTGCTGATTTGTTTGCAAGCACCAATCCAAAAACAAAAAGTGAAGAATAAAATTTTGCCCCGAATTTAACAAATTTTCACGAATCAATTATGATGCGTGAAAATTCATTAAATTCGGGGCAAAATGAAAAAGCTGTTGCGCATATACGCAACAGCTCCAATGAAAAACGCTATCATTAAAAATTAAACCAACATTTTTTTAAATTCTGAGGTTTGAAGTGCATGGCAAATGGCTTCCAAACGACCGTTCAAAGTTAAAAAGAATATGCCACAGTTGCAATTAATCTTGACGGTTTTTTATCAAAAGCATAATCTTTTCCACCAAAAGTCAAATGATCTCCAAAGTTGGTAAAGTTGCCTTCGTAACGCAAATCAATCCCTAATTTGCCCAAATCAAAACCAACACCTGCTTGATAACCCCAAGTTGCCGTATTAAATTTGGCAGTATAGCCCGCAGTATTCGTCAAATCAGAAGTACTACCTATATTAATATGTGCAATCGGTCCCGCATTAACCCGTACTGTTTTCATCAATTGATAACCGACCATAATCGGAATATCTAAACGATTATAACTTTCTGTGCGAATGGAATCAACCGTTGTTGTGCCTGCTACGATACGCGCCAATTTATAAGTGGCTTTGTTTGAATTGAACAATAATTCAGGTTGAACATATAAGCCCAAAAAATTTGCTCGCGCAAACACCCCAAACTGATAGCCGTAACCCGCGTTATCTAATTTTAATCGAAATGAATCCGCTCCATTTCTAATGCCTAAATCAGATGGAGAAACATCAGTTGTACTCACACCGAGTTTTACACCATATTTAAAACTTTGTGCCTGTAAAGGCAAGTACGCAATTGCGCTGCACACAATCGAAAAAAGGAATTTTCTCATTCGGAATTTCTTTTTTTAATTAAAGAGTAAGACAAACTTTTACAATGAAGAGTTTGATCCTGGCTCAGGATGAACGCTAGCGGCAGGCCTAATACATGCAAGTCGAGGGG
>JBEEMZ010000108.1:0-29076 GCA_041192405.1 Bacteroidota bacterium
GATTTTCTTTTTGAGTCTCTATTCTGCGAAAATCTGCGGAAAAATCTGCGAAATCTGCGGGAAAAAAACATATTACAACTTTAATAACTCAGTAGTGTATGATTGATTATCAATTATCTATATTCCCTATATCTCTATGTGTTTCAAAATCTATGTGTTAAAAAAAAAAACTCTGCTTGTTTGATGCAAGCAGAGTCCAATGAAAAACATAAAAATACCCCTATTTGTCGTTTTCTCTGCTCTGTAAATCAATCCGATTTCGGATTTTGGATTTTCAGATTGCGGATTTCAGATAGAGAAATCTGCAATTTGAATGAAGTATCCTTTACAGTGTCACTTTCAAGTTAAAAAAAAGATTTAAATACTAATTTTATTCAAAAAGAATTATCTCTATTATCAAACTTTATAAACCTTTTACGCTAAACTTTTCCAAATGTTTTAAAAAAATCATTTATTTAATTTTTTTTATGAATTTAAATTTTGTTAATAATTTATTAACTTATTATTCACAATTCAAATTCAATGCCAATTGCGAATACAAAAGTGTTTCTTTTGAGACACCTTAAAATACCTTTTTTATGAAAAAAATGACAGTCTAAAAGTTGTGTTTAGACGCGCCCAAACACAACTTTGAAGTAGGATTAATCCGCTTCCACATCCATTTCATCCTCTTGAACCGTTTCTTCGACAGCCACACACAATTCTTTCGCAAGTTGTGTTAGGCTTTCATATACGAAATCAGGTTTGCAATCCGCTTCATATGTACTCGGTTTGCCCTTGATTAAGACCGTCACCATGCCAAGATGTTGCCCAAATTCAATATCTGATGCAGAATCACCCACCATAATGGACTTTTTAAAGTCAATTGTAGGAAAATCGCGTTGCGCCTGCAAGCCCATCCCTGTATTCGGTTTGCGATTCGGCGAGTTTGCAGCCGCTAAATCAGGGCAATGATAAATTTTATCAATGCACCCATCCATCAAATCAACGGTCTTGCGCAAGAGGCGATGTACTTCATTTAACTCCTTTTCAGTCATCAAGCCTTTGCCGATACCTTGCTGATTTGTGACAACGATCACTTTGCCAAAAACTTCAGAAAGCGACACAATTGCCTGTGGTGTGCGCGGAAAAAAAACAAAATCATCCCATTTACGCACGTAACTGTTATCAATGCGCTCATTAATAACGCCGTCTCGGTCAAGAAAAAGCGTCCAAGACGCATCAACAGTCGGAAGTGGCTTTAAATGCACAGGCGTGACTGCTCCATTTTTAGATTTTGTTGCCATAGTGGTTGATTCAGAAATAAAATTCATGAGTTTTTAAATATGATTTTAAGATACAAATTTATTATTAATATACTTATATGATAATGTCTTTTATTCAAAGTGAATTTGTTACAAATTTTTTTTTTTTAAATATTTTCAAAATTAGTGTCACAAATGCATCTTTATTCCGTATCATAGAAAACAAGTATATTGTTAGTATTGCTGTCATAAGGTATTCGTCAAATAAGTACACAAACGTTCATTTCAAATTATTCCTCAAATTTCTGACTTATTTCTTTAAAATCAATGAGTTTTATTACATTTTTTTAAATCATATTTTTATAACTATTAATATAATCACAATAACGCATGAAAAATAACATAAAAAATTTTATACTAATTCTTATATCATCATAATTGTTTCCATATATTTTTCATTTTGTACGCGATAAAGTTACAAAAGCAAGGCTGTTTACGCATTCGTAAGCCGAATGTTGCGTGAAAGACTGATTCTGAAAGCAATCTTGCTTTTGTAAATCTTTTTTTAACTTGGGGTTTCTAGTCCGCAGATAAACACAATTCAGCCTGTACGGGCTTTGGATAGGTGGCTTCGGTTTGAGCGCAAAACAATTCAAAATCAATCCGTTATCCAAAGTCCGACAGGCAATTTTTCTGAACAAATCTTAAAAAACAATGTCACAAAAGCCGTTTTTATGTTGTAACATGAAGTCAACTTTACAAGAGTTTTGCAATAGATAAGGCGAAAGCCCATGAATAGCACAAAATTATTTTTTAATCATTTTAGGATTAACACAAAAACAAAGCGATTGCAAATTGTAGAGGACGGATAACGGATGACTCCGTTGCTTATAAAAATCTACAGATGTTAAAAGCCTCCATCAGAAATCTATCAAATTTTACAGCCGATAACCAAAAATTATTTTTTCAAAAATCCCCCCGTAAAGACGATTTCCAATTGGGCATATTGAATGATATATTTCATAAATCACTGAAAGTCAATACATTCTGAAATCCACATTCCGAAATCTGAAATCCAACGATTCTTATAACCATTTATAATAAATTCAAAAACTTTTTGTCCATGAAGGAATTTAACATCCGAAAACTGCTTCCGCTGTTTTCTGCAATCGGTCTTGTTACCGCATTGTCGGCTCAGAACGGGCAGTTTGATGTTCGATTTAGCGTCAAAAACGTGGATTGTCCTGCCAATAAGGTCACAATTCTCGTCCAAGTCAAATCGCATGATGCCGCACACGTGTTCAAAATGGGCGATGCCAACTATCGTTTTGATTACGACCCGCGCCAAATTGCGAATCCAAGTATTGTCAGCCAAGAAAATTTCTCGAATCGCGTACCATCAAGCGATTTAAACTACGCTCCACAAAACTTAAATGGTAGTTCTGCGGGCCCAACGGTGGGTACAGTCTCCCTTAACACGATATACACGGGTTCGGCGGAAGGCGCGAAAGATGTAGATATTAATTGGATGACGGTTGCTGCAATTCGATTTGACATCATTAATGCTGCTGCTTGTTTCAATCTGATTTGGCATGATGACCAAACATTCCCTGTAACGGGTATGAATGAGGTCGTTCCAATTCCTGGTGCTGCATTCGATTACAATTTGTATATCGTTGCAGCAGGTGGCATTTTTGGCAATCTAAATGCTTGTATTCCAAACATTTGTACGCCTATGGTGGCTATCAATGATGTCAATACAACGATTAAAAACATCCCTATTAGTGGCAATTTATTAACGAATGACATCAGTTCGAGCGCGATGACGGCTACAACTACGCCCATTTTAGCTCCAAGAAATGGTTCGATTGTCATTAATGCGAATGGTACTTACACGTACACGCCAAATGTTGGTTTCATTGGAGAAGACAGTATTATTTATCGGGTTTGTAATGTAGAAGGGATTTGTGATAACGCAATTTTAAAACTGAATGTTTTAAATAGCCCTCCGAATGGAACGGGTAATGATGCGCCAATTGCAAATGATGATGTGGTCACGACTTTTCAGGGGACGACCGTAACGGGCAATGTTAAAGTCAATGACATGGATCCAGAAGGCAATACTTTGACGGTCAACACCACGCCTATCCTTGCGCCTGCACATGGTGTTTTGACATTGAATGCGGATGGAACGTTTACATTTGTGCCTGAAAATGGTTTTTACGGAACGGATATTTTCAAATATCAGATTTGCGATAACGGAACGCCTTCTAAATGTGATACGGCAACTGTTACCATCAAAGTTTTGTTGGACAACAACGGCACAGGCAATGACAAACCTTTTGCGGGGGATGATGCGTTTGGTACGAATGCAAATGCTGCCATAACTGCTTCACTCGCACCCAATGATTTTGACCCAAATGCGGGTAATCTATTGACTTACAGCACGATACCTATCACACCGCCTGCTCATGGAACGTTGACGCTCAATTCAAATGGTACGTTCACGTACACGCCAACGGCGGGTTACATCGGGACAGACCGTTTTGTCTATTCCGTTTGCGATAATGGTACGCCAAGTTTATGTGATTCTGCGGTGGCGATTGTTACCATGTATCCGTTGCCGAATCAACCGCCTGTTGTTGTCAAATCACCTTTGACAATTGCAGAAGATTCTACGGTCACAACTTGTTATGCGATTAATGACCCTGACGCGGGCGATTTACACAATGTTACGCCTTGCGGTGTGCAACATGGTACAGTAACTGCAACGGTTAATAACGCAACGCATCAAGTTTGCGTCACTTATACGCCGACGTTAAATTACAATGGTGCCGATACCATTTGTTTGATTGTCTGCGATAATGCTGTTTTAACCATGTGCGACACGGTTAAAATTCCTGTAACGGTTACGCCTAAAAATGATAAACCTGTTGTAACGGTTACGCCAACATCGGTCTTAGAAGATAGTAGTGTTACGGTTTGCGCACCGATTACAGACCCAGATGTTGCTGATACTCATACAGTTACGCCCTGTGGCGCGGCGCACGGTACGGTGACGGCAACGGTTAATAATGTAACACATCAACTTTGTGCCACTTATGTGCCTACCCGCAATTTTACTGGAACGGATACGATTTGTGTTACGGTTTGCGATAATGGTTCACCTTCGCTTTGCGACATCGTGAAAATTCCTGTAAACGTAACGCCTGTCAATGACAAACCGACCCTTACGGTAACGCCTCAAAGTGTTGCAGAAGACAATATTTTAACGACTTGTTTTCCGATTGTGGATCCAGACGTTATAGATATTTATAATGTTACACCCTGTGGCGCATTGCATGGTTTATTAACCACAACGGTCAATAATGCAACAGATGAAGTCTGTATTACATACACTCCGAATACCAATTATACAGGTGCAGATACCCTTTGTGTCATTGTTTGTGATAATGGTACGCCTTCGCTTTGCGATACGGTTAGAATTCCTGTGACGGTTACGCCTGTGAATGATAAACCCATTGTGAGTGTTACACCACCTTCGATTTCAGAGGATACGACCATTACCTTCTGTGGAACGATTGCAGACCCAGATATCAATGATACGCATAATGTTACGCCTTGCGGTGTGCAACATGGCACGGTGACGGCAACGGTCAACAACGGTACACATCAATTATGTATCACCTACCGACCAACGTTAAATTACAATGGGGCGGATACCATTTGTTTGATGGTCTGCGACAACGGAACGCCTTCAAAATGCGATACGATTAAAATCCCTCTCAATGTAACGCCTAAAAACGATGCTCCTGTGGTGAGTGATGTGGTTATCAATACGCCCGAAGATTCCTTGAAAACGTATTGTTTACCGATTACAGACCCAGAAACATCTGATAATCATACTGTTACGGTTTGCGGTGCCGCAACACAAGGAACGGCAGTTGGCACAGTGAATAATGCAACCCATGAATTATGTGTTCAATATACGCCCAACCCAGCATTCACGGGTCGAGATAGCGTTTGTTACATTGTTTGCGACAATCAAGGCGGTTGCGATACGGTTAAAGTAGTATTTAACGTTACGCCAATCAATCACTCACCTGTTGCGATGAATGATATTAACAATACGACTAAAAATACGCCTGCAACAGGCAATGTCATCATCAACGACCGCGACCAAGACAACAATAGTATGACGGTGAATTCAACCCCTATTCAAGCACCTGCAAATGGTACGATTGTGTTGAACCCGAATGGTACTTATACTTATACGCCCAATCCAAATTTTGTCGGTACAGATGTGATTCGATACGCCATTTGTGACAATGGCATCCCTTCGCGTTGTGATACCGCGACGTTAGTTATTGAAATCCGCGACATTAATCCAGCATCGGGTACGAATACGCCGCCGATTGCGAATGATGATAATTTTAGTATTCCAATGAATCAAACGGTAACCTTGAACGTGCGTGCGAATGACTACGACCCACAAAATGGTACCATAGGCAATCCGACCATCATCGGTACACCTTTCGGCGGCACGTTGACGGTAAATCCTGATGGAACGATTCGTTTTGTGCCAACGCCTGGTTTTATAGGAGATGCGTCTTTCCGATACGTTGTTTGTGACAATGGTTCTCCAGTTGCGTGTGATACGGCAACGGTAACGGTCAATCTTTACAATGTTGTTGGAATGGGTTCAAACCTGCCACCTGTCGCAACAGATGACGCAAATACAACTTTGAAAAATACGACTTTAAATGGTTCGGTTGCTTTAAACGATATGGATCCAAATGCGGGACAATCTATGACCTTTGGTTTGGTAACTCCGACGACGAATGGTACCGTGAGCTTAAATTTCAATGGTTCCTACACCTATACGCCTAATGCGGGTTACACGGGCCCTGACCAATTTAGATATTTGGTTTGCGACAATGGTTCTCCTGTGAAGTGCGATACAGCAACGGTTTATTTGACTATTTTTGAATATCCATGTTTCTCGTTGGAATTGAAAGCAGTTTTGGAAGGTTGCTTTGACACGGTTGCGGCTCGCATGAAAACGACTTTGAATCAACGGGGTTTACTACCTGGTCAAACGCCTGTGGGTATGTTTGCGGTGACGACCGCCGCAGGTCATCCATACAGAGGTGCGCCTTGGAATGTAACGGATACAACAGGTAATAGCATTCGTTCTTACGCGGCAGATATTGTGGATTGGGTTTTGGTTTCCTTGCGGACAGACCAAATCAATGCGTCCAGTGCGGTTTACAAAGCACCTGCATTGCTCCATTCAGATGGAACAATCACTTTTATCAATCCATGTTTGACATTAGACCCGAATCGCTCTTATTATGTGGTCGTTGAACACCGTAATCACATGGGTATCATGTCTTCGGCAGGGATTCCAGTGGTTAATGGCAAGTTGACTTATGACTTTACAGTTCAAAACAGTTACATCAGTGGCAATCCGCCGACGACTGGACAAAAACTGAAAGGTGGTAAATATGTCATGTTGGCAGGCGATGGTAAAAAAGATACGCAAAATACCAATTTTGACATCAATTTCCAAGATTCACAACTTTGGAAAGCAGAATCTGGTATTTTTGACCGCTACATGTACACCGATTTCAATATGGATGCGGATGTGAACTTCCAAGATGCTTACTTGTGGAAATTGAACACGGGCAAATATTCTGGAGTCCCTCACTAAATAATGTTGACTGATAAATGATGAATCCTAAATTTTTATAAAACGTTGATTTTTAATTTATTATAAAAATTTAGGATTCATCATTTATCATTCATCATTCATCATTATTAAAAAATCGCTAACATGAAAAGACATTTATTCCGATTTTTATCGGCGATATTGACTTTGTTATTGATGCGAAACGGCGTGACGGCTCAAAATGGAGCGTATGATGTGCGTTTTCAAGTCAAAGACATTCAATGTTCCGACCGAAATGTGACTGTCGAACTGCAAGTGAAAGCTCATTCCGCCACCACGAATTTCATCATGGGCGATGCCAATTACCGCTTTGAATATGACCCCCGCATCGTTCGGAATCCGCGAATTATGTCTCAAGTCAATTTTTCGAGTCAAGCCCCAGCTCGAAATGCGAATTATGGCATTCAGAATCTGAACGGTAGCAAAATGAACGCGGTCGGCACCGTAGGCATCGTCTCCTTGAATACGTTTTACACGGGTTCTGATGGGGGCGGACAAAGAGTTCCACCCGTTTGGACAACCGTTTCAGAAATTCAGTTCGACATGATGAATACCGATTCTTGTTTTCAATTGAGATGGCATGATAACAACACTTTTCCCATAACGGGCATGAGTGAAGTGAGTATCATTTCAAGACAACCCTTTGATTACAACCTGTATTTAGCACGGGCGGGCGGTATTTTTGAAAATTTGACGGTTTGCCTTGCGGGACAATGTAGTTGTAATGACCGAATTGCGCCTGTTTTCAATTGTCCTGATACGATTGTGGTATCCATGGCGGGCAATATCCTATCGGATAAACACCAGTTTTTAACGAGTGTTGTAAAAGATTCTTCTTGTAATAGCTTGAAAATCAATTACGTAACTCCAACTGCAACCGATGATTGTGGTACGCCCACTGTCTTTTTGGTAGATTCGACAGGGTTGCAAAGTGGTCGTTTATTCACCGTTGGAACGCATACCATTAAGTATCGCGCCAAAGATGGAACGGGCAAAACAACGGATTGTCAATTAGTGATAAAAGTGTTGCCTGTACAATTGTTGGCAGACGGTTCAGAACGGCAGGCAGCTTGTCGCGGTGCTGCTATAGCGTTGAGCGCGAGGACGTATCCAAATGCAACGTATTCATGGACGGGCCCGCAAGGTTTTACCTTGAATCGCCAAAGTGGAACCGTTCAAAACGCTTCGGCTGCAAATGCAGGTCGTTATACGGTCACGATGACTTTGGGTGGTTGCAATTACATGGCAACGGTGGATGTATCCGTGTTAGCAGCCCCTGGTTTGCGCAATGATTATGATACGATTTCCATTACTTCGAACTTGCGGCGCAATGTTTTAGCAAATGACAGTCTTATCGTAGGCGCAAGGCGCACGGTGCGTTTGGTGACACCGCCAAGAGCAGGTATTTTGTTGATGCAGCCTGATGGAACGATTTTTTATACGCCTTCGCCGAGTTTCACGGGTACCGTGATGTATGCGTATGAAGTTTGTTACGAAGAATGTGCAAATTTGTGCAAAACAGGTTTTGGATTCATCACGATGCGCGATTCAAGACGCGTGACATCGGGCGGAGTTCCGAATATTATTACGCCCAATGGCGATGGTTTAAATGATTATTTGGTCATAGACGAGATTGACCCAAATAATAATCAAAGTGAATTGATTATTTACAATCAATGGGGTGATTTGGTTTTCAAAGCAAATCCTTATAAAAATGATTGGGGCGGGCAATTCAAAAACCAACCGTTACCAGATGGAACGTATTATTACATATTCACACGGGAAGCAGGTGGAACGCCCGTAGCAGGATTTGTCACCATTTTCCGATAACGGCTCAAGTATGCACAAAAAAACGTGTTTTAGCAAAATGAAAGTTCATATTTTAAGCAATTTGTTTAAAATAACCGATTAGCTTCCAAAAACGAATCTTAACAATTTCGGATGGTGGATTTCGGATTTCGGAATGAGTTGATGCGATTTTTGTTATTTCGCAAGAAAATGTTCCTGCGGAATGACAAATGATTCCTACGGAATGACAAAAATGGCATCACCTCATTCCGAAATCCAAAATCTAAAACCCGAAATCCAAAATCTTACAATTTATGAGAAAAATATGGGGTATTTCTTTTTTCCAAAATCAAAAATGTGTAATCCGAAATTTATTTATTTTAGGTAGTCTTTTAAATAGTTTTATCGCACAAGCGCAACAAGAAGCTCAATTTACACAATTTATGTATAATAAATTGTCTATAAATCCAGCTTTTGCGGCGGCAAGACGCACCGCTTCGGTCACAGGCATTTATCGAAACCAGTGGATGGGTTTCGCAGGAAGACCTATAACAGAAGTACTTTCATTCGACGCACCATTTTTGTCCAAAAGAGGCGGTATTGGTGTGACGGTTTCTAACCAGAAAACAGGTGTAATGGGTATGACAACTGGTTCATTAGCATACAGTTATGACATTCTCAATACTAAAAACACCAGTTTACGAATCGGTTTAATGGGCGCGATGCGGCGTTATGCGATAGATTTAAGTGACCCCACTTTGTACGTGCGCGACGGCGGAGACCAAGCATTACAAGTCAATGGTATTCAAACCGTTATGGGGGGCAATATTGGTGCGGGCATCTATTTCGATTATAAAGAGTTTTATGTAGGCATGTCTGCGCCGTATTTGTATCGCAATTTTTTGGCGACGGAAAGCAATACAGCGGCTCCTGAACAATTAGCGCGAGAACAAAGTCATTTTTACATTATGGCGGGTGGATTGTTCAAAATGTCTAAAATGTGGCATTTTAAACCTTCTATCATGTTCAAATACGTTAAAAATGCACCTTGGAGTATGGATTTGAATACCTCTGTGATGTATAATTATCGGTTTTCAATGGGTGCTTCGTATCGGATTGGAGAGTCTGGTTTAGGAGATTCAGTAGATGCGCTTACATTTTTCCAAGCAACACCGCAATTAGGATTTGGTTTAGGTTACGATTTCAGCCTTTCTAAGTTGCAAAAATACAATAAAGGTGGAGCAGAATTATTAATGCGTTATGATTTTGGCAAAAACAAAGGTAGTAATGGCGATTTAAGTAATCCTCGATTTTTCTTCTAAAAGTTCGCCACGAATTACACAAATTAGCACGAATAAATGGTAAAAAAATTCGTATAATTCGTGTAATTCGTGGCAAACGTATTACAAAAACGGATCTACAAGCAGCAACTCCATTTTTTTTTAGTATCAATTACAACAATTAACATGAAAAATTTTCAAAAAGCGTTTTTATTCAGTTTAAGCTGCGGGCAAATGGCACAAGCGCAAGAGACCACAACACAACATCCTGTTTTCATCTCGAATGAAAGGATTATTAACACCAGTCAATTAGAGTTTAGCCCTGCATTTTATGAAGACGGAATTGTGTTCGTATCAAGCAACGCAGTGAAGGGCAAAGAAAAAGTATTCGATGACAAAATTGGGCGCAAAACCATGTCTATTTTCGTTGCATTGCGCGATACGAGTGGCAAATTGTCCAAACCCAAGCCTTTTGCGAATGAATTAGTCAGTATGTTGCATGAAGGTCCGTTAACTTTTGATAAAACTGGGGAGAATATTTACTTTACGCGCAATAACAATGATGGCAGTAACGCAAGTTACACGAAAGGCAAGGCACGTTTGAAAATCTATACTTCTGAAATTCGGGCTTCTAAATGGGGCGAACCGACCGAATTGCCTTTCAATGAGAATGAAAGTGATGCGTGTCACCCGACAATTTCGGCAGATAATGATAAAATATTTTTTGCATCGAATCGCGCAGGTGGTTACGGCGGCATGGATTTGTACGTATGCGAAAAAGGAACGGATGGCAAATGGGGCAAACCTGTAAATCTCGGTCCGAAAATCAATACGGCTAAAAATGAAGTTTTTCCATTCATTCACCCTGATGGCACGTTGTTTTTTTCGTCAGACGGCTTAATCGGTGCGGGCGGTTTAGATTTGTTTATGACGCAGCCGAATAAAAAAGCAGGTTTTCAAGCCCCTAAAAATTTAGGGCGCGTTTTCAATACGGATAAAGACGATTTTGGATTAATCGTAGATTTAGATCGAAAAAATGGTTATTTCTCCTCCAATCGTTCGGGCGGTGTAGGAGAAGATGACATTTACAACTTCCATGCACCTGAAAGTTTAACAGAGGAGGACGATGAAGTTTGTGATGAATTTGCGCCAATTACCAAAAAAGGTAGTTTATTGAACGTGCTGGTGATAGATAAAAATACTTTGACGGAAATAGATCAAGCGATTGTGACTTATACGAACATCAATGAAGTAAGTCTTGGTCAATTATTAGCGAGCGTTGAAGGCAAACCGAGTGATATGGTAACAGATGGCGTTATTAATCCGACGGCTTTCGAGAAGAATGGTAAAATGGAAACCACCAATGAACAAGGTTTAGTACAAATGCGATTGCCAAAAGGTGGTTACATCTTCAACGTCAAAAAAGCAGGTTATAAAGCCAAACAATTGAATATCAATGATTTAGATAAGCGACATAATATTGTTGTGTATTTGGATAGGGCGGATGGAATGGTTCCATTGATTGGCAGCGTACTAGGCAAAGATGGTATTGCAGTGCAAGGTGCGAGCATTACGCTCACCAATCTAACTTCTGGTGAAACAGCTATGTTATATTCGGATTATCGCGGCAATTTTAGCGGCTATTTGAAATGTAATGAATCTTATAAATTAACCGCAGCGAGTGGCACGAAGGCTACGATTACGGAGATGGTTTCGACCTTAAATGCGGCTTGTGACAAGCCTAAAAATATTACTTTGAAGATTGCAGAAAATGGGTTGGCGGGTAATAATGTGAATGCAGGAGGGAAACCGACGATTACCGAAGGAACGATTTTGCAATTGAGACGGATTTATTATAATTATAATGATGCTACTATTCGACCAGATGCCCGACTTGATTTGGATAATTTGACTGCATTATTGAAAAAGTATCCTGATGTAGAAATTGAATTGGGTTCGCATACAGACAGTCGGGGCAAAAGCGATTATAATAAAAATCTTTCGCAACGACGGGCTGATAATGCAGTGCAATATTTGATTTTGGGCGGCATTGCGCCTCAGCGCGTGAAAGCGGTGGGTTATGGAGAGACGGTTTTATTAAATCGTTGTAAGGATGGAGCGCGTTGTCTGCAAGTAGAACATCAAAAAAATCGTCGAACCGAAGTGAAAATCATCAAAAGTGGTAGTGCGACAGGCATCAAAATCGAAGATGTGATAAATCAACCTGCTGCTTTGAAAAAATAAGAGCCCTGAAAAGAGGCATAGTTTTGTGTTAAGTTAGTGACGGTGGCTTTGCTCTGAATCGAGATAAAGCTACCGTTTTTTTAAACACATAGGGCGAGAGGAAACATCGGTTGAAAAAAGCGTTCGGGGATCGCCTTTTTCACGATTTTTGCAAAATTTTATTTTAAAAATAGACTTGAAAAAGCGTTCGGGGATCGCCTTTTTCACGATTTTTGCAAAATTTTATTTTAAGAATAATGCTATTTACATTTACAATGATTCTAAAAGCGTTTTTTGTTTAAAATAACCCATATTTAATATTACATTTTAATTAAAAATCAAAATATAATATCAAAACAGTGAAAAATTTTATTTTGCGCCTATCTAAAACAAAACGGCGCAAGTTTTTCAACCTGCGCCGTTAAAAATGTTTTGAAAGTCGTTTATCTTTTAAACACAAATGGATTTCCAGCCCCAATTTTCAAACTAAAATGTTGATGATCAATTTTTTCTAAGACAGCCGTTTCCTCGCTATGAATATTTTTAAAAACAAAGTGTTTTGAATCATAAGCCTGAATACTAAAAATAGCTGTTTTCGGATAATAATCCACCGCTTTTTTCTTATCTATTTCGGAAACCACAAATTGTAATTGATGATTTTTCAAACCTAATAATAAAGTAGTTGAACCTGTTGTTTCGCCGTTAAAAAAGGTTTCGCGCTGTCCAAAAAACAGTGGATCCTTTTCTTTTTGTTTAAAATTTAAAACAATATGTGCTTTATTGGTATCGCAAACCCAATTGCCCGCCATAAATTCAATCGCTGCCCATTGTTTTTGCCCTTTCAAACGCAATTCATGTTGATGCGTCCAAACCCAAACCACAATTGTCGCCAAAATCAAAACAATTAATATCAAAATGGTCACAGGCAATTGCAACATGGGAGGACGGCGTTTCGGACGCGCCCGCGCATCCAATTTTTTTTCCAACCTATCCCAAAGTTGCATCGAAGGCATTTCTTCGACTAAAATATCCTGCTCCCTAAATAATTGTTCAAATATATCTTTTTCGTTATCTTCCATTTCAATCATTAAGTTAAAGAAAAATCCCCGAAAATTTGCGAAAAATCTGCGCCATCTGCGGGAAAAAAAAGTTGTTCTAAGTGTTAAACTGCAAAATATACAATTTTCGCAACCTATCTTTTGCCAAAATCAGTTGTGATTTGGAGGTATTGATACTGATATTCAACATATCTGCAATTTCCTGATGTTTAAACCCTTCAATGACATACAAATTAAAAATCGTTCGATAACCTGTGGGCAATTTTTCCAATAATTTCAAGATTTCTTGCGCTGCCATCTGTTGTTCAACCCCAATTTGAACGCTCATTTCCAACGTATTCAACTCCGAAGCATCTGGCTCAACGGTCAATAACCTGTTTTTCCTCAAAAACATCAACGCTTCATTGACCACAATCCGCCGCATCCAACCTTCAAAACTGCCCATAAATCGAAACGCATTCATATTTTCAAATATTTTAAAAAACGCTTCAATTAATACATCTTCAGCATCTTCGCGGCGCGGGACGTAACGCCGACATACGCTAAACATTTTAGCAGCATATCGGTCATATAACCATTTTTGCGCCACTCTATCTTCTTGTTGGCAGCGAGTGATAAGTTCTTTTTCAGTCAAAATCAACGAATTATGATGCGATTAAATCAAGGTTGAATATACGTTTTTTTGATAATTTAAATACCAATCATGCTCAATGATGCAAAAACACTTGGGTTTGGCGTATCGTTTTATAAAAAATTCAAAATTACACGTAACTTTGCGGACTTTTTCAAAAACAACCATTAGAAAATTATCATTCATTATTATAACATGAATTTCGACCTCATTATCATTGGAAGTGGCCCTGGTGGCTATGTTGCTGCGATTCGGGCATCGCAATTAGGCATGAAAGTCGCTGTTGTGGAGCGCGAAAATTTAGGCGGCATCTGCCTTAATTGGGGTTGTATCCCCACAAAAGCGTTGTTGAAAAGCGCGCAAGTTTTTGAATACATTAAACATGCGGCGGATTACGGCATTCAAGTCGCGGGCGCGACGGCTGATTTCAATGCAATGGTTCAACGCAGTCGCACGGTTGCCGATGGCATGAGCAAAGGCGTGAATTTTTTGATGCGCAAAAATAAAATTACGGTTATCAACGGTTTTGGCAAATTATTGAGGGGCAAACAGGTCGAAGTGACCGATGCCGCAGGTAAAAAAACGATTTATGATGCCAAAAACATCATCATCGCAACGGGCGGACGCGCTAAAGAATTGCCAAATCTTAAAATGGATGGTCAAAAAATCATTGATTACCGCAAGGCAATGACGCTTGCAACACAACCGAAAAGTATGGTTGTAGTGGGTGCGGGCGCGATAGGCGTTGAATTTGCGTATTTTTACAACGCGCTTGGTACGAAAATTACGGTGGTTGAATTCATGGATCAAGGCTTAGTTCCGCGTGAAGATGCGGACATTTCCAAAGAATTGACGAAGATTTATGTCAAAAATGGCATTCGCGTTTTAGCTGGAACGGGCGTTGAAACCGTAGATACGACGGGCAATGGCTGCAAAGTAAAAGTCAAAAATAAAGCAACAGGCATTACGGAACTCATTGATTGTGAGGTAGTTCTGTCTGCGGCAGGTGTTACGCCGAATACGGAAAACATTGGTTTAGAGGCTTTGGGCGTGAAAACCGATAGAGGTTTTATCTTAACGGATGATTTTTATCAAACCAATGTCCCTGGCATTTATGCGATTGGCGACGTGTTGATAACGCAGGCGTTAGCGCATGTTGCGAGCGCGGAAGGCATTCTTTGCGTCGAGAAAATTGCTGGAATGCATGTTGAAAAGATTGATTATAATAATATTCCAGGTTGTACATACTGCATTCCAGAGATTGCGTCAGTTGGTTACACCGAAAAAGAGGCAAAAGCAAAAGGTTGGGAAGTCAAAGTTGGGAAATTTCCGTTCACGGCTTCTGGAAAAGCGAAAGCGGGCGGCGTGAGTGAAGGTTTTGTGAAAGTGATTTACGATGCGAAATATGGAGAATTGCTCGGCGCACACATGATTGGCTCAAATGTGACGGAAATGATTGCGGAAGTAGTGGCTTCGCGCAAATTGGAAACGACGGGACATGAAATGTTAAAAACCATTCATCCACATCCGACGATGAGCGAAGCATTTATGGAAGCGACGGCGGCGGCTTATGGCGAAGTAATCCATTTGTAAATAATGTTATAATAAAAATTGCGTCTATTTTCAAATGGGCGCAATTTTTATTATCGCCTCAAAAACTATCAAAGTGAACTAACGCTACCCTAAAGGAATAGCGGCTTCAAGAGTCAACGCCTTTGCCAACGCAAACGGCTCTTCTTGATTTTTGTTTAGCGTCCGAGTCGGTTCCCGACACAGACATTAGACATCCTCACGGTAGCTTCTGCGCTGCAAAGGTAATCCTTTTTTTGAATTCTACCTTGTCTCCTTGAACAAAAAAAAATCGCCACTTTTCTAAGCGCGATAGATGAGAAGGCAACCCAACTCAAAAAAATGGAAAATTGGAAAAAAGGTTTATTACAACAAATGTTTGTTTAAAAGAGTTGAATCGAAAAACACTAAAACAGGGTGAAGGAAAAGTCATTTTTAGAATCTGTTTTTCAAAGAATCTAAAATGCTCTTTTAAATACGTTTCGGAAAATTGAAAATTTTCCGAAACGTAAGTTCCAAATCGCGTTTTTAAGGTACGTAGCACCATAACATTCAAACCGTTTCTACCCATGTTATGGTGCGATGCACCTTTTAACTTTTGTTTTTCTACCTATTTTGTGGTACAATGCATCTTTTTTATTTTGTAGAATGATGCCAATACCAACAATCATTTTATGCGTAATGAATAGGGGTTGCAATCACGCTGACCTTTTGTTATTAATGTTAGCTTATTCAAAATATTATTTGTATAATTAAACTAAATTTAAATTTAAAAATGGAAAATCTACCAATTTACATTCATCTCGTTTTTGTACTGACCGTCTTACTCAGTGTATGGCTGTTTTACAAAGCAGCAAACCGTTCTAATAGCGTTCTAATCGTCCTTTTCTCATGGCTCGGCATTCAAGCAGTAATAAGCCTTTTAGGTTTTTACCAAAACTCATACGCGATGCCGCCGCGATTTGGATTTTTAGTATTGCCGCCTGTAATTTTAATAATTACCTTGTTTGTGACTGAAAAAGGCAAGCAAATTATAGATAGTTTCGATATGAAAATGCTAACAATATTTCATATCGTCCGAATTCCAATTGAAATCGTCCTTTTTTGGCTGTTTTTGAACAAAACCGTTCCAGCATTAATGACTTTTGAAGGCAGAAACTTTGATATTTTGTCGGGTTTGACTGCGCCATTCATCTATTATTTTGGTTTTGTGAAACAAAATTTAAGTCGAAATGTACTATTAAGTTGGAATTTTATCTGTATCGGACTTTTAATCAATATCGTGGCGAATGCAGCGTTGTCCATAGCTTCCCCATTTCAACAATTCGGTTTTGAACAACCGAACATTGCTGTTTTGCACTTTCCATTTGTTTGGCTGCCAGGATGCTTGGTGCCAATGGTTTTATTGGCGCATTTGGTGACTATTCGACACATTTTTTTAAAAAGATAAATTTCAATGTAAAATCCATTTTTAATTATGAAAATAATATTTTTACCATATTTTATTCTGTTAAATATTTTTTTATGGGCAGATTGTGCTTCATCCTTAAATATTGCAGATTACATTGATACAACTAAGCCACTAACCTTGAATATTTAATAAATCAATATAATTTAAAATATTATGTGTAATCCACTTATTATCATCATTTAACAAGTAATTATTATCTGTAAATGGTAAATAAACGTGTACATTACCTGTAATATCAGCTGCTGCATTCAAAAAACGATATTTATCATAAAAAAGGCTCGGTTTGATGCGCGTATCATATATATCTGCCCACTTTAGGAGCAATTTTGCTGGATTGGTCAACACAATTTGATTTTTGTTTTAAAATTTCGTTCAATTGGCTTATCCGAAAACCGATTTTGACCTCCGTTGCCAACCGTTTATTGAGCAGCACGAAAAAACAATCAATTGTAGGCTGCGTATTTTGGCTATTTTCCCATGTAACCTGTATCGGAAAACTGCTTTTCAAAGCTTCAATAGCTTTATCCACCAAATTAAGTTGTTTAAAAACGATATTTTGCATTTTTAATAAGCTTGTTAGTTGAAACGCGAACACGCAAAATTAACGAACAAAAATGGTATTTGCCCCGAATGGCACGAATTTTCACTAAATTTTAGTGAAAATTCGTACAATTGGTGTCAAAAAAGCAATTTAAATCAAATATCGAAACAAATCGGGGTCTTTTTCAAGGCATTTATACCGAATTTGGCGTTCCTCCATCCGCACAATCATTGCCTCATAATCCGCACGACATTTCACTTCAACACCTATTAATGCGGGTCCATTTTCACGATTGGTCTTTTTTATATATTCAAATCTTGTAATATCGTCATCTTTTCCTAAAACATAATTCAAAAAATCGCGCAATGCACCTGCGCGTTGTGGGAATTGAATAATGAAATAATGTTTCAAACCTTCATACAAAAGGCTGCGTTCTTTGATTTCTTCGGTGCGTGTAATGTCATTGTTACCGCCAGAAATCACGCAAACCACATTTTTACCTTTGATTTTATCCTTAAAATCGTCCAAAACCGCAATCGCTAACGCGCCCGCAGGTTCAACCACAATGGCTTCTTCATTATAAAGTTGCAAAATCGTCGTGCAAACTTTGCCTTCTGGCACCAAAACAACATCATCCAACACGGATTTACAAATTTGAAACGTTTTCTCCCCTACTTGTTGTACCGCCGCGCCATCTACAAATTTATCTATATGTTTCAAACGCACGACTTCACCTTGTTTCAAAGATTCATACATACCCGCCGCGCCACTCGGTTCGACCCCAATAATCTTCGTTTTCGGGCTCATTTGTTTGAAATAACTGCCCAAACCTGCCGCTAATCCGCCACCGCCAACAGGCAAAAAAAGATAATCAATCGGCGTTAAGCAATCTTCCAAAATCTCCAATCCAACCGTTCCTTGACCCTCCATAACGCGCTCATCATCAAATGGATGAATCATTTCTTTGCTATGTAACTCGCTATAAGTCAATGCTTCTTGAAAAGAATCATCATACGTATCGCCAATTAAAATAATTTCAACTTTATCGCGTCCGAAAAATTTGACTTTCGTAATTTTCTGTTGTGGCGTAGTAGCGGGCATAAAAATCGTTCCATGAACGTTCATGAGACGGCATGCAAACGCTACGCCTTGCGCATGATTGCCCGCACTTGCGCATACAATACCTTTGTCGCGTTCCATTTGCGACATCATAGACATTTTATTATACGCGCCGCGAATTTTGTAGGAACGCACAGGTTGCAAATCTTCGCGTTTGAACCAAATTTGGCAATCATATTTTTCAGACCAATTGAGATTTTGCAACAAAGGCGTATGTTCTGCGACCGATTTCAGGCGCAATTTCGCCTTATAAATGTTTTCGACAGAGATAGCTGGCGTTTTTACTTTAACCATTTTTTTAATATTGATAATGAATTGGTTTAATTTTGGCATAAAAGTAGAAATTTTAACCAGAATTATGAAAATATTCATTTTTCTTGTGCAAATTTGCGCCCGACTTATGCGTCATTGCGCAAAGTTTAAGAAAAACACTTAACTAAAAAATCAACTAACTATGAATTTCAAATGATAAATTTTATAATCATTTAAGAATCAAATTATTATAAAATTCATTATTTATCATTCATCATTCATTATTAAAGATATGGAATCATTAAAACCGTATTTGGAAGCCAACAAACAACGTTTTTTAGACGAATTATTGGAAGTTTTGCGGATTCCGTCCGTTTCGGCAAATCCGAATCATAAAGACGATATGTATCGCGCTGCTACTTTTTTCAAAGAAAAACTCATCGCAGCAGGTGCGGATAATGTCGAAATATGTCCAACAGGGGGTTATCCTGTGGTTTTTGGCGAGAAAATCATTGATAAAAAGTTGCCAACGGTGCTTGTTTATGGGCATTATGATGTGCAGCCGCCCGACCCTTTGGAATTATGGGATTCACCGCCGTTTGAACCTGTGATTAAAAAAACAGCTACGCATCCCGATGGAGCTATTTTTGCGCGCGGTTCTGCGGACGATAAAGGGCAAGTTTACATGCACGTCAAGGCATTTGAAGCGATGATGCAAAATGGTGGCGTGCCGTGCAACATCAAATTCATGATTGAAGGTGAGGAAGAAGTTGGCTCGGTGCATCTCGGCGATTTTTGCAAGGCAAATAAAGAAAAATTAGCCTGTGATGTCGTTTTAATTTCGGATACGTCTATTCTTGCGAACGATGTGCCAAGTATTACGACTGGTTTGCGTGGTTTGGCGTATGTCGAAGTCGAGGTGACGGGCGCGAATCGGGATTTACATTCGGGCATTTATGGGGGCGCGGTGGCAAATCCTATTAATGTTTTAGCTCAAATGATTGCGTCTATGCACGATAAAAATCGGAAAATAACCATCCCTGGTTTTTATGATGAGGTAGAAAAAATATCCAAAAAGGAGCGCAAAGAAATGAGTAAAGCTCCTTTTGATTTGGATACCTATAAAAAAGACCTTGCTATTGACAAAATTCATGGCGAAAAAGGGTACACAACGCATGAACGGGTTGCAATTCGTCCAACTTTGGATGTAAATGGGATTTGGGGTGGTTACACAGGGGCGGGCGCGAAGACGGTTTTGCCTTCCAAAGCATACGCAAAAATCAGTATGCGTTTAGTGCCAAATCAATCAGATGATAAAATTTTTAAATTGTTTACGGCTCATTTTGAATCTATTGCGCCCAAATCGGTTAAAGTAAAAGTTACGCCGCATCATGGTGGTATGCCTGCGGTCACGCCGACGGACACGCCTGAATACGCCGCCGCGCACAAAGCAATGGAAGCGACTTTCGGAAAAGCTCCGATTCCTAAACGGGAAGGTGGTTCGATTCCAATTGTGGCGTTATTTGAAGATGTATTGGGCAGTAAGAGCGTTTTGATGGGTTTTGGGTTGGATAGCGATGCGTTACATTCGCCGAATGAGCATTATGGATTATTCAACTATTATAAAGGTATCGAAACGATTCCGTATTATTTCAAATATTATGCGGAATTGAAGAAGTAGTTGGTTAGTTGGTTAGTTAGTTAGTTAGTTAGTTAGTTGGTTAGTTGGTTAGTTGGTTAACTAATTGGTTATCAATCAATTAACTAACTAACCAACCAACTAACTAACTAATTTGACACAAATATGACATCGTTTTGACAAAAATGTAAAACTTGCATTGAATTATTGCGTTATGTCAATTTTTAAATAAATTTTTTTTAATCGCTACACAAAAAAAGATGAAAATTATCAAGACCTTTGCGCCGATTTTCGCATCCGCAATGCTGTTCAGTACGGTCAGCACTGCACAAAATAATGTCAAGATGACAAAACAGGATTCTATTAGTTACAGTTTGGGCGTATTATTCGCTCAGAATTTCAAAGCACAACCCGTTGAATTAGATGCTGCTTTGATGGCGCGCGGTTTTGAGGCGGCGATGAAAGGCAAAGAAGCTATCAAAGTAGAGATGGCGAATCAAATTTTCAGCCAATATATGCAAGCATGCAGTTCCAAAGGGTCTGAAAAAGCGATTGGAGAGGGTCAAAAATTTTTGGATGAAAATAAAAAACGTCCAAATATCATCACCACCGCAAGTGGTTTGCAATATGAAATCATTAGCGCGGGTTTCGGTCCAAAACCGCTTGCAACGGATAAAGTGACAACGCATTATCATGGTACTTTGTTGGATGGTAAAGTATTTGACAGTTCAGTTCAACGCGGCGAACCAATCGAATTCCCTGTAAATGGCGTGATTCAAGGTTGGCAAGAGGCGTTGCAATTGATGCCAAAAGGTTCTAAATGGAGGTTATATGTTCCATATAATTTGGCGTATGGCGAGCGTGGCGCGGGCGGCTCTATCGGACCTTACTCCACTTTGATTTTTGAAGTTGAACTTTTGAAAATTAATGGCATGTAGCTTTAATTTTTTTGTTATTCCGAAGGAAACTCTAAACGCGAAATTTCCTTCGGAATGACAAAATCCACCTTACTCAAAGCGGAAATTTCGGAATGTATTGAAAATCAACACATTCCGAAATCCGAAATCCACCATCCGAAATGCGCATTGATATACTGTCTGCTGTACCCGAATTGCTAATTAGCCCGTTAAGCCATTCGATTATGAAACGGGCGCGTGAAAAAGGATTATATGAAGTCATTGTCCATAACCTGCGTGAATATGGATTGGGTCGCCATAAACAATTGGATGATTACCAATTCGGCGGCGGCGCGGGCATGGTGATGATGATTGAACCCATTGTTGCTTGTATCCACAAGTTGCAATCGGAACGCCATTATGATGAAATTATTTATATGACTCCCGATGGCGAAACCTTTAATCAACAGACTGCCAATCGTTTATCCATGAAGAAAAATTTAATTATCTTATGTGGACATTACAAAGGTGTTGATGAAAGGATTCGGGAACATTTTGTTACACAAGAAATTTCGGTTGGAGATTACGTGTTATCAGGCGGCGAATTGCCTGCTGCAATCGTTGTGGATGCAATTGGAAGGTTGCTTCCTGGGGTTTTGGGCGATGAGACATCTGCCTTGACGGATTCTTTTCAAGACAATTTGTTAGCACCGCCTGTCTATACGCGACCTGCGGATTATAAGGGTTGGAAAGTACCAGATATTTTGTTATCGGGGCATGAAGCGCAAATTGAGGAGTGGCGTTTTGAACAATCGTTGAAACGAACGCAAGAACGTCGTCCAGATTTGTTGAAAGAATGGTAATTTTAGAATTAAGATTTGTGAGCTATTTAAGGATTTAAAAGATTGATTTTCAATAGTTTAATGATCAAAATTCTTCAAAACGAATCCTTCAACCACCTCTAAATCCTAATTCAGACCTTGAAAATAAATTGGCTGATGACGGTTTTAATACAACCTTTTTTATAAATTTGCGTCTTTACTTGTCATAACATTTTAATTTCATTTTTCATATCAAAAAAAAATTTAAAAACGGATAATAATGAAAAACGCGTTCAAAAATTTTATTTTGGCAGCTCTTGCAGTACAATCTTTGGTTTCCTGCCAAGAAAACGCACCTAAAACAGTTTCGTCAGATACAACTTCCAGCAGTGCGCCTGTGGTTGAATCCACTCCGCCTGTGGCTACATCACCAGCACCCATAGAGATGCCAGGGGCGGCTCCAGCAACAGCAGGAACAACAGGTTCTACGGCTTCAACTCCAACAACGGTTCCAGTTGTCAATAAAACAGCACCTGCGCCAATGCCGTCACACCCCACTGCGCCTGCAACGACCACTCCCAAAGGTGGTACAGCACCCGCGTCGGGTGTTACGCCCGCGCCTGTTACGCCAAATGCAACCGATGCGGCGGCTGCAAAAGTGCCACCTGCTGCACCTACGGGTAAAACAACTTCGATTCGTTGGGAAACGCCAAAATTAACGCATGATTGGGGTGCTGCAACCGTCGGCGATAAAATTACTCATATATACAAATTTACGAATACAGGTACGGAACCCTTAGTCATTTTAGATGCAAAAGCAAGTTGCGGTTGCACCGTTCCTGAGAGACCACAAGCACCGATTGCTCCTGGAAAATCAAGTGAGATTAAAGTCGTATTTGATTCAACGAACAAACCAGCAGGAGCTACTGCAAAAACGGTTACGGTGACAGCGAATACGGAGCCAGGTACTATGGTCTTGACTTTAAAAGGAGAATTGAAATTAGGGGAAACAAAACAATAATTCGATTGTGGACAGCAATTTCCGCTTTTTTCAAAGCGGAAATTGCTGGATTGTGGATTGTAGATTTCGGAATTTGTTGATTTTCAAACGATTATAAAATCGCAATGATGGAAAAAATAAAAAGGTGCGTAGAAACATGCTCGTTTCTATGCACCTTTTTATTTTCATCCTTTTAAGGCAAAAAGCAGTGATTCAAATAATTTATTTGTTAAGTAACCGCAAAAAGATAACTTTTTGACCTCAAAAACGTAAATCAAGCCGAAACTACACCTTTTCAATCCTTTTATTGGCTGTTTTTTGCAAACATATTATAGGAATATTTTATTTTAATAAAAAAAATATGATAAAAAATAAGAACAAGTCAAGTAAATGATTACCTTTGCGTCGGAAAAAAGCCATTTAAATGCTTTCTCGAAGAAATATTCGCATAAAAGTTATGCAATTGCTCTATGCACAGAGCAGAGATACCGAATTAAGCCTCAACGATTTATTGCAACGATATAGTTCGTATCGCAAAAATACGTTGGCATTGTACCTGTTTAACTTGCATCAATGGGCAGAAGTGGCTCATTATGCTGTGAAAGACAGAGTGAATCGGCAGGCGAAACTCGTCCCAACCGAAGATGACCGTCGTTTTACAGACAAACTGTATCGAAATGACTGGATGAACGCATTGCTTCAAGCAGACGTTTATAAAAAAATGTTGCAAAAATATCCTGTCACAGCGCGTATTGATGCAGATACGACGCGGCTTATGTACATGGAATTTGCCAAAACGGAGGCTTATAAAAATTATGTGAGTGACCCGACTGCGGAACATCCACTGATTTTATTAGAATTGTACCGTTTTCTTTGCAGCAATGAGACTTTTAACGAGGTCATGGAAGATCATTTCCCTTCATGGATTGATGACAAAACTTTATTTGTTGGCGCGACCAAAAAATTATTAAAAGGCTTGCCGAATTTGGATGAGTTTATCTCCGATTATGAGGATGAAGATTTAATGACTTTAAAGTTTGGCGAACAATTATTGGTCAAAACCTTGAAAAAAGAAGCAGAAATTTTGGAATACATCAAACCGATGTTACAAAATTGGGATGCTGAACGGGTTGCGGTGATTGATATGATTTTATTGAAATTGGCAACCAGTGAATTCCTTGATTTTCCGACGATTCCAACAAAAGTAACTTTGAATGAATATGTGGAACTTTCAAAACTGTATAGTACCGACAAAAGTAAAGAATTTGTCAATGGTATTTTAGACAAATTGTTGAAAAAATTGAAGGAAGAGCGGCTCGTGTCCAAAGAAGGACGCGGATTAATGGAATAATTGATTTTTCTACCATAGTGTACGCATCAAAAAAACGGCTGACTTTAAAAGGCTGTCTCAACTTGCTTGGGGCAGCCTTCTTTGCAATCCTTCAATCCAACCAAGTGCTGTGCCGTGCGGTGCAGCACTTTTTTAGTTTTAAGGAATTTCAAAATGCACAGGATCATAATACGTTTTGAAATTGCCGCCCCATTTCAACCCATGTTTTTGTGCAATGGGCAAAATACCACTGGCTTCCCACTTTTTTCTCGGCGTACTTTTGCGCAGCCAACCTGTCCAAATTCGTTGCGCAGGATACAAATTGATGTCAATTGCTCTGCCAAGATTGTGTTTTGACTTACCAGAACGCGCATTGCGGGCATCTTCTTCATGCAGTTCGGCTTGTTCTTCTTCGGTTCGGAAACCACTTGTAACATGTACGCGCCATTCGGTCGTCGTTTCGATTTCTTGGATAAACTTGTCAAAACGTTGAAAATACACTATATTCACTTCGTGGATGTTTTCCAACATATCTCGATTATGATGTTTGACATACGTTTCTGAATAGACAAATTTGCCTATCACCGCTAAGGAAAAGAAGATGACAAGCATTAAAAAGGTTTGTTTTAGAATGCGTAATATTTTTTGTATGAATGACTTCATTGGTGTTAATCGTTTGATAATCAATAATTTATGAGAAGCGCGTGCGGTTCAAAAACAACACGATTCCTTCTAAAAATGCTCAAAAATAATCGAAATATTCCAAAATCATTTAAAAAAGTTGCAAAAGATAGCGATTACGAGTATCAAACGATACGCCATTGTGGAGACTGATTCTAATAATAAAGCTATTATGAAGGCAATTGGCGCGTCCGAATTGTAAGGCATCGGACTTTGATTTAAAGGTAATTTTCAACAAAATCAAGAAAAATAATTTTGGAAAGCATTGATTATTAATGCTTTCCAAAATAAGGTGTAGAGCGAATGAGAGCACGGATTAGGCGGATTCAAACGGATTTTTTTGAGACTCCGCCCAATCCGTACGCCCATTCGCTCTACACATCTCTTAATACAAACTTTCAATAATTTTTTCTGTCGTCAAACCTTCCGCTTCCGCTTTATAATTCGGTACGATGCGATGACGCAACACATATTTCGCAATCGCCCGCACATCCTCAATATCAGGAGAATATTTGCCCATAATCGCCGCATGACATTTCGCGCCTAAAACCAAATATTGTGAAGCTCTCGGGCCCGCGCCCCATGAAATATAATCATTCACCATTTTGGGAGCTTTTCCGCGATTCGGGCGCGTCTTAACTGCCAATGTTACGGCGTATTCCAAAACATTATCTGCAATTGGAATTTTGCGAATCAATTGTTGGAAAGCTAAAATTTGTTCTGCTGTCACAACATGTTGTAAATCAATTTTTTGTGAGGAAGTTGTAGCTTTAACCACTCGAATTTCTTCTTCAAAAGTCGGATAATCCAATGGAATATTGAACATAAAACGGTCTAATTGCGCTTCGGGCAATGGATAAGTGCCTTCTTGTTCAATCGGGTTTTGAGTCGCCAACACGAAAAATGGGTTTGGCAACAAATGCCGCGTACCCGCAATGGTAACACTCCGTTCTTGCATCGCTTCCAAAAGTGCTGCTTGAGTCTTCGGCGGAGTCCGATTGATTTCATCCGCTAACACAATGTTTGAAAACAACGGTCCTTGATTGAATTTGAAACGACGGTCTTCATCCAAAATTTCAGAACCTGTAATGTCCGAAGGCATCAAATCAGGTGTAAATTGAATGCGTTTGAAGTTCAAATCCAATACATTAGAGATAGTGCTAACCAAAAGCGTTTTTGCCAGCCCTGGCACACCCACTAACAAACTGTGTCCATTTGCGAAAAGCGACACAATCACTGCTTTGACGACTTCATCTTGTCCGATGATGACTTTGCCGATTTCTTTCGAGAGGTCTTTATACGATTTTGCCAAAGCGTCTAAGGCTTCAACATCCGATTTATAAGTTGTAATTGCCATATATGGTTGGATTAATTTCACTCAAAACGTTAAGAGTGTGCAAAATTAGTAACAAAACGGCAAATTTACCTATTTTGTTTCAAGATTTTCAGTTTGCTACAAATTACACGAATTTTCATGAAAAGGTGAGCGATATTCGTGAAAATTCGTGTCATTCGCGTCCTCTTTTCACCAAACATTCACTTCTCGAACCAATTCAATATCAAATTTATCTAATACGGAACGTTGTACATTTTCTGCATGTCTAATAATTTCGGCACCCGTCGCGCCTCCGTGATTGACTAAAACTAACGGTTGCCGTGCATGACAGCCTGTATTGCCCACTTGTTTGCCTTTCCAACCACATTGTTCAATCAGCCATGCCGCAGGAATCTTCGTTTCAGCATCGCCAACCTGATAATGTGGCATTAAAGGATGTTGACTATACACTTTTTCAAACTTTTTATTTGGAATAATCGGGTTTTTAAAAAAACTGCCTGCATTTCCGATGATAGCAGGGTCGGGCAATTTCGCTTTTCGGATAGTACAAACGGCATTACTTACATCGGTCGGCGTTGCTTCGTCAGGGTCTATTTTCATGTTGGTCAGCGTCGTGCGAATATCCCCATATTCGGTATTAATAGATTGATTTCGAGAGAGTTGTATCATCACTTTTGTAATCATATATTGCCCTTTTAAACGATTTTTAAAAACACTGTCTCGATATCCAAAAGCACATTCTGCCTTCGTAAAGTGATGAATATCAAGGGTTTCTAAATGCAATGCTTCCAAACTTAGTATCATATCCGCCAGTTCAACGCCATACGCCCCAATGTTTTGAATGGGTGCCGCGCCAACGGTACCTGGTATCAGCGAAAGATTTTCTAAACCACTTAATTTGCGGTTCAACGTCCAAAGCACCAAATCATGCCATAAAACGCCGCCGCCGACCAGCAACCAAACGGTTTCAGCATCTCGTTTGATGATTTCGATTTTGCGAATGTAATTTTTAATCATTAACGCGCCATAAAAATCTTTTGTAAATAGAATGTTAGAACCACTGCCTAAAATGTGTAAAGGCAATTTCAACGGATTATACCGTTTAATGATGGCGCGTGCGCCTTCGACGGAAGATATTTGCGCAAATAAACCGCAACGAGCCTCCAATCCAAAAGTATTGTGCTGCGTCAGTGAGTAATTCTCAGCAATTAAATTATTCTTCAACATTGTTTTGATAGCAAGTTGGTTTTAAGGGTGAATGATGAATGATAAATGATAAATAATGAATGAATGTTGCATGATGAACTTATCATTTACCATTCATCATTTAAGTAATAGATCGAAAAAAGCATGACAATCATTAATTATTATAAATCGTTGATTATCAAATCTTTGGAGATTTTGAAACCCTCCAAAGGTTGTTATACCTCATTTCATTTTGTCCAATTACTTGTCATTTATCATTCATCATTACATTAAACAGTTTCTAATGCGACTTTATCAATGGTTAAACCCATTTTACGTAAACGGGGTATAATGTCACCATAACCGCGTTCAATCATGGGTACTCCTTTTAAATAAGTGGTGCCTTTTGCGAGCGATGCGGCGATTACGTATGCCAAACCTGCCCGTAAATCGGGTATCGTCAAAGGGTCAGGATGCGCAATCAAAGGAGTCGGACCCGAAATAATGGCACTATGTTCATGCCCTTTTCCCGAAAAACGACAGTCCAAACTGCCCAAACAATGTGAAACTAACTGTACTTTCGCACCCAATTTTTTTAAGGCTTTCAAATAACCAAAACGATTTTCATAAACCGTCTCGTGAATCACTGAAATACCTTCAGCTTGCGTCAAAAATAAGGCAAAAGGTTGTTGCCAATCCGTTGAAAAGCCTGGATACACATCGGTTTCTAAATGAATTGCCTTCGGTTTTTCCGCCCGAAAGAAGCGAATACTATCGCCATCTTCCAATTCAAAACCGCCGCCCGCTTGTCGAAAAGACGATAAAAAATTGCCTAATGTCTCAGGTTTAATGCCATGAACGGTGATTTCGCCTTCAGAAGCGGCTGCCAAAGATGCCCAACTTGCCGTTTCAATGCGGTCGCCTAAAATATTCATGCGGCAACCACTTAAATTGGAAACCCCTTCTACTCGAAATTCTCGCCCTGAATTGGTAAAAATCACCGCGCCCATAGCGCGTAACATCGTGACTAATTCCATAATTTCGGGTTCAATCGCCACATTTTCAATAATACTGGTGCCTTCCGCCATCACGCTTAAAAACAAACAGGTTTCGGTCGCGCCCACAGACGGATATTTCAACCGAATATGGGCACCTTTCAAACGTTTTGTTTTGCGCGCAACATAACCTTCGGGCGTTTCAGCAATCGTCTTGCAGAGATCAAAAAAAGACGCTGGCGCCGCCACGGCTTCCCGCGGTGATGATGATCGCCGGCGCGGATCT
>JBEEMZ010000109.1:0-15580 GCA_041192405.1 Bacteroidota bacterium
GAATGGGTTTTAGACCCATATAAAGCATCCAAACCAACCGATAAAACGATTTTAGAACATTTTAATACGTATCGCTTCACGGATTATAAACAAAAAGTAATCGAATTATGGATGCGCGTGTGTCGCGTGAGTGTGGAAACAATGGCGATTCTTGAAAAATTATAAACACAAAAGTTCATTGTAGCTACAACTACGATGAACTTTCTATAAAAATAAATCTAATTCATTTATTTTCAAGCAGTTAGTTTACAGCATAGCCCGAAAAAGCACGGGTTTCAATGGGTAGAAAACCAACCACAATATCGGTTTTCGGAACGCCCATTTCCATCAAAACGTGACCTACTTCTACGTCCGTGCGATTCTGTTGAATCCAAATTTTATTATTTTTAATATCAAAATGAAAAGGACACATATAAACAAATTGTCCTTTGCGAAAACCCAATCGCAATAATTGATAATGATGATTTTGCTTATCTAAAATTAATTGGGTTTCTAATTGGTTATTCGGTTGACGGTATTGCGCTTGGCGTTCTAAAAAAGCAATAATAATTGCTTGATATTTGATTATCTTTTCTTCCATTTGACAATTTTTTCATTTTCAAAAATTAAAAGTTAGCCATTCCGTTAACAAATCAGAATCATCTAACCATTCTAAATTAAAAGTCATGCGCACTTCCTGCGTCGTCCAATCGTCGAATGATTTACGTCTTATAGCCATAATTGAATTCATTTTAGGTGCAAAAATACACTTAATTTCGGAATGTGGATTGCGGATTGCGGAATTGCGATACGATTAAAACACAAATGACGCGGATTTTTGGCAGATTAAAACAAATTTTCCTTTTGTGCACTTAGATTTTCCAAACCTAAATACACCAAAAAATCCATTTCAATTCGCCAAAAATCCGCGTCATCCGTGTTCTAATCCTATCGCAATTCCGAAATCCAATTATTTCTGCCCTGCATTGACTTTGCGCACAAACATTTCTGCCGCGCCTAACTCAACCCATTGCATTTCAAAGGTTTCGCCATCATCCATTTTTTTAATTTTTTCTTTCGGCTTCATTTTATTAAATTCTTCCTCCATTTTTTGATTATTAGAAGTGATGCTCAAAATCCCTTTTTGATACGCAAAATAGTAGAAATAATCATTACCCGTTTTCAGATAAACTTGCACTTTATCATCCTCATTAGAAGGCATTTTAAATTCAACATAACCTGTCAAAATTTTATTGATATTAATGCCTGCAACGTTATTCAATTCCACTTTTTTGTTTTGAGAAACAAAACTTTTCAAATCTGCATCCCAACGCATATTCAAACGACTGAATAAAAAGTTAGATTTATTATACTTAGTCGGCATATCTAAGGTTCGAGTACGCATCTCATTGATGATTTTGTACAAATCCCGATTGTCAGGAATGAATTCCGCTAATGCTTTTTCATAAAAATCATCTTTATTGTAATCAATGTCGGGCGAATCAAACGAACCCGCTTGAATATCTTGTGCCATAATTTTCAACAATTTTTCTGGAACCATCATATCAAGCATCGCCATTGCTTCCACATTGATACGAGCCGCCTTTATCGCGCCTGAATCGCTCGTTGAAGCCGTTTCAGTTGCTGATAAAAAAGTCGTTTTAGCACGTCCCGCCGTTTGTAACTTAATGTAGCTCAATCCAGAACCCATATTAAATTTCCCTTCTACATTAATACTTGCATTTTTATTGTTATACACCAATTTGTTACCACGCAAAATACCACCAATGATTTTCGACGAATCGCCAAAGGTGAATTCATCTGTTTTAGGCGTATATTTGAAAATCCCCGTCACATCAATCAACGCACGGTCTTTGCGGAAGTAAATAGGCATCATCACACGCGGGTACAAAACCTCATTTTCCTTACTGATGAACAAACCTGTATGCAACATATCGCCTCTTTCGTTCTTCGGAAACGCATATTGAATCGCCAAATCCGTCTTATCCGCCGCACTATTGATGCTAAACCATTGTTTATCAGGCAAATTCTCAGCGTCTAACTTCGCATAACCTTCAAATTTCAAGTTTTTAGAATTCGCTGCCAATGTAATATTGCCTTTGAACAACGTTTTGTGGTCAATATGAAAATCATCGCCTTGTTTCACCTCGCCTCTTGCACGCGTTTCCGTCCGTTTTTCAGCCCTCTGCCCTTTGCCAATACGCTCACCAACAATATTATCAAATTTGATTTCCTGATTTCGAGACGCAATATTATACTCATAATAACCTTCCGCTTGATAATGTTTTTTACCTTTCAAATTCACGGTTGCGCGGTTGATAACGTGGTGCCGATTCAACGTATCACAAACAATTTTAGCATTATTCAACGTCGTCATGACACCACCTTCCCGAATTTCAACATTTTCTTTGTTGGGATAAATATACGCATCACAAGATTGTACCACATTTACACCGCCGATTTTCAATAAGTTAGACTTCAAATCATAAGCAGCCGTGCGCCCTTTGAACCGCAATGAATCTTGATCAGTATCACTACAAAGGAAAGTAGCATCGTTGCCATCGGTTTTAAAATCAATGCGCTCCTCTTTCAAATCCCATGCAAATTCATTGATGGAAGTTTTATATTTGTTATAAGGCATCGCCGTTTGAATATCATCTGAATTTGCCTTAAAACGACCAATTTGTTCATCAAAATCAATCTTTCCACGTACATTTTTGGTATCAAAAGCCAACTGATCGGGTGTACCAATCGCTTTAATGCCCATATTCATCGTATCCGCCGATACCGAAAACGCTCCAAAAGAGTATAATTTTGAAGTCAATCGCGCTCTATCCCATTCAAAAGTACCAATCCCTTTCACACCCGTCGGCGTTAAGATGACCGTACTCCGCAACGAGTGTTTGCCTTCTTTGAAAAATGCAAATGCTGATTCCTTCGCCGTCAAATACATACTATCGCGGTAAGGTTTCCAGTCAATTTGAATACCAGGCCCCGTTACTTGCGGCACTTGCACCGAACCCGCACGGTCTTCTTTCAACTCAAATGTTTTCGCACTTGCCATTAATTGTTTTGGATGATAAATAATGTCATTGGAATTAATGGACGCACCCAAGTAACTTAGCGAGCCATTTCCAAAAAAACCGCCATTATTTAATTTCATTTCACCCGTAAAATTCCCTTTATTGCGGTAAACAGGATACCCCTTTTGCGGAGAAATCGTCACAAAACCTAATGAACTATCCGGTTGAAGCGTCAAAGTCTCTCGGAAATCGGGAAAAATATCGCATGTACGCATTAATCCTTTAAATTTTAAGTCATTTTTCGTCAAACTATCCAAGCCATCTAATGAAAATTTATCTAATTTGAAAAAGAATGAATCCCGCTTGTAAACACCTTCCTGAGTCCCTTTATCATCATAAAACACATACGAATTAGAACGCGCTTGAAGCGAAGGGAACATTTTAACATCTTCTCGCCCCGATTTATTCGTCGGCGCGTCAATCAACAAAATCCCTTGTAAATGTTCAATCCGCGAATTAATCGCATTTGCAATCGGTTTGCCATATTTGTCCATCCCTATGCGCAAATACAAATCAACAAAGCGTGCAGAATCAATTTTTATTTCAAACTTATTGTAGTCAAAATGATAGTCTTTGCCATGAAAAATGGAATAACCCGCAAATAATTTTCCATCAAAATCAAAATTGCGGTTCTTTTTCAAAATGAGGTGTTCCCCTTCGGGTGCAACACCTACTTTTTGTTTATCGCTTAATTCCACATTTTTTACACCATTGACAGAAATTGTAGTGTCTCTTAATGCCATACTTGCATTCACCTCTTTGCTTTCCGAACGGAAACGCAATACATCATAATCCACCTTTTTTTGATTTGCACTCGCATAATGGAAAATCTTATCTCTCAACTCAACGGTTTGATTATCAGCATCATAGTTAATAAAACCTTGTGCCACCAAGTCATATAAAAGGCTTTGAATACTGCCCGCATTCATACTCGGATCAATTCTTTTTGCAATATCATTGGCATTCAAAGTCCGTTTTTGAGCTTCATCAGAATACAATTTGATGATAGAAATTGGATTAATGGTGGCAATATTTTGAATTTTGCGATAATCCTGCTCACTGAAATATTGCAACGATTCAAACACGGCTTCATTTTTTATCGTCCCCATCCCAGGCGATTTGTCCCCAATCACCAAAGAATCTTTGGCAATATACCAACTAATTTTACTCACATCAATCGTCATTTGTTGGAATGAGTTATAAAACGGGTTTCTATCACTCCCGCGCTGTCCCCTTTCCAACGAAACTTCCGATTTATTAATATCAATTTTCAACTTAACGGATGGATGATAAATCGAATCTTTCCCAAAATAAACTGCGGTCTCAACCCTTTCTCCAATGATGTTTTCACCTTTGCGAATCACAAAAGTTTCCGCACCTGCCCGAAAAGACCGTTTGCTTTTGCGGTCAATCATATTCAAATGCGCTTTCAAATCTTTGGTTCCGAACCCAAAAACGGTTGTTCCATGCAATCGAAAACCACCTTCGTATTGAATGCCACCACCTATGTTATTGATTTTCAATACCCTTTCATAAGATTCAAAACGAGGATAAGATAATTCTACTTTTTCATTCGCATAAGTTAATTTGTCTTCAAAGTTGCCATCAATATCGCGGTCAGGGAAAAAAGACGGATAATGAATTTTCACTTTCTCCGCTTTATAAAAACCTTTAGTCACATCAATCGAATAATCGCTTAACAAACAATACACGTCGGGTAAATTGTTCCGCGCCCAAGCGACTTTGCCATTCGTGCCTTTCCAAAGATTTTTCATCGGGTAGAAAGTGCCCGATGTTTCCCAAAGCACAATCGAATCTTTTTTCAAACGCGCTGTCAAATTCAACTTTTTCCATTCTAAGGAAGGCACCCCTTTTTCGTATTTCAAGGTGTAATCAGTGGTAGGCGCGTACCAATTCGTCACCGATTCGGCGAAACGCAATACACCTTTTTCATAAAATTGTTCGGAAAAGTCTAAAAATTGGCGTACCGCTTCAAAACGACGGTTTTGAGCACCCGCATCGTCCAACATGGCATCCACCACATTTTGCCATGCGTCTAATTGAGAATTTTTACCATCTTTATTGCCTTCGATGAAGGTCAAACAATGCAAATAACCCGTAAAATAAGGAATCGCATTCAACTTGTAAGACAACATTTTGTTGCAAGTTGAATGAATTCGCTTCGATTCTGCGGGATTGAAACCACCACTTTTCATTTTGGTTTCAAAAGTTGCAAATGTTTTTTTAACAGCTTCCTGCTTACTCAACATCACGAAATCCCCTAATTTTTTTAAGAATTCAGTTTCGTCGTCAGGAAAAGTATTCAACGCTTGAGCCAATAATATGGGAGCGTTCATCGCTGACAAGAGCAGCGAGAACAAACATAAGACGGCTCGTTTTCGGAACAAAGGTCTCATTGGGCTTGATAATTTTAAGTTTCGGCTATCGGATTCGCTTATGAGACAATGATATAGGTATTAAGGTGTATTTTAATATGATTTTGTTTGTAATAAAAAGTCTTATGTACCAAAAACCTATATAATTTATCTCATTTTTCCAAGACCATACAAAGCCAATAACCGCGATGGAGTATTTGTAAGATAGAAAAGTCGTAAGGCGCGAGGTATTGACGCATTATCGGTTCATCTTGAGTCATAAAACCTGAGATGAGTAATTTCCCACCTATTTTCAACTTTTTGTATAACGTCGAAAGGGAGTCAGAAATTACATTGCGATTAATATTTGCCAGTATCACGTCGAAATCGGCTTCATGGACCGCCTCCAAAGTACCCTGAACAGCGCGTATATTGTTCATACGGTTCGTTTTACTATTTTGAAGCGTGGCTTCATAAGATTCCTTTTGAATATCCACCGCTTCTACTTGCGACGCGAGCAATTTTGAAGCCAAAATTGCTAAAATGCCCGTTCCGCAGCCATAATCGAAAACATATTTATTTTTAAAATCTAATTCTTGCATTGCTTCCATCATCATATACGTGGTTTCATGATGCCCCGTGCCAAATGCCATATTCGGATGAATCACAATATCATGCGTCACGCCCGCTATCGGCGGATGAAAGTCTGCTCGAACGGCTGCAAAATTGCCGACTTGAATCGGCTGAAAATTTGCTTCCCAGACTGCGTTCCAATTTTCGCTGGGAATGTGCCTCTTAACATACTGAAAATCAAACTGTTCGGCATAATCAGCAATGGTTTCATCCACCGAATCCGAATGTTCATCTTCTGGAATATAGGCTTTGAAACCGCTATCTGTTTCTTCAAAAGAATCAAAAGGCAATTCGCCGAGTAATGCTGTCAAAATATCAACTTGATACGACTCTGCTTCAATTTCATAACAATAGTAGTTCATTTTTTCAGAATGATAGCTCTTTTTAAAGAAATTTAACACAATTATAACATCTTTGCGAACCCCCATAGAGGCATCAATGATATATGTTGTGATACTTATTGTGGTACAAATCTTAAACTAAAACAGTTTGTTTGGATGCCTGCAAGGTATTGGTTAACAACGAAACGACCGTCATCAATCCAACACCGCCTGGTACAGGCGTGATAAAACTCGTTTTCGGCGCAACATTTTCAAAGTCAACATCGCCCACTAACCGCGAACCTTTTGCCGCAGTCGGGTCTTGAATGCGATTAATGCCCACATCTATCACAACCGCACCCGTTTTGACCATTTCAGCCTTGATAAATCGCGGAATCCCTATCGCTGCGACCAAAATATCAGCTGTTTGGCAAACTTCCATCAAATTTTTAGTGCGGCTGTGCGCCAAAGTCACTGTGCAATCCCAACCTTTGCGCGAAAGTAATATACTTAATGGTGTACCAACAATGTTACTTCTACCAACAACGACTGCATGTTTGCCCGAAGTCGGAATATGATAGCGTTTCAACATTTCCAAAACGCCAAACGGGGTCGCGGGCAAGAACGCAGGCATGCCTTGCGCCATTCGCCCGACATTCATCGGATGAAACCCGTCCACATCTTTGCGCGGGTCTATCGCCATGATAACAGCTTGTTCGTCAATATGTTTTGGCAAGGGCAATTGAACGATGAAACCATCAATATCAGGATTTTGGTTTAAATCAGCAATAATTTTCAACAATTCGTTTTGCGAAATGTCCACATTATGTTTAATCAAAGTCGAATGAAAGCCCACTTGCGCACAAGATTTAACTTTACTGGATACGTATGCTTGACTTGCAGGGTTATCGCCAATCAAAACCGCCGCTAAATGAGGGATTTTACCACCATTTTGTTGGATTTGTTGAACTTGTAAGGCGATTTCTTTTTTGATGCTTTCAGATAAGAATTTTCCGTCTAATAATTGCATTGGTTAAAACAGATTGTTTGTTATGAATAACTCATAGTTGTTGAAAACAACGGTGTTTAAAATCATTTTTAAGAATCGGCGCAAAGATACGCTCTAATTTCAAAAATCTTAAAAATAAAACTTTATGGTTATTAAAATTGTTCCCTTAATAGTTTGAAAATCGCTCGAATCCACCTATCTTTGTAAAAAAATATACTATCATTATGGTTTCTGTTCCAAAAATATCTAAATTAAGCCGTCCTTCAAAAGTTTATACATTGGAGGAATATCTGTCCCGCGAAGCACGCGAATCGGAAAAACATGAATTTTTTAACGGAAAAATTGTAAAAATGCCAGGAGGAACGCTCACGCACAGCGAAATTAGTGCAAATATGATAACCGCTCTGAAGAACGGCATTCGCCAAATAGAGGGTAAATTTCGTGTTTGTTCAAGTGATTTAAAAATTTACATCGAACAAGCTAATACGAGCGTCTATCCTGATGCACTGGTGATTTGCGAAGCACCGCAATTCTGGCAAACACGCAAAGATATAATTGTCAATCCGTTGTTAGTGGTCGAAGTTTTATCTCCAAGCACAAGGACTTTTGACCGTCTGGGTAAATTTGAATTATACAAAATGTTGCCCAGTTTTCAAGAATATGTGTTAATCAATGCGGATGAACCTTTTGTAGAAACGCGTTTTCAAGAAGCAACGGATCTTTGGCGGATGCGCAAGGAAACCGATATGCAAAAAACAATTACACTCCATTCTATTGGCATAACCATTTCAATGCGTGAGATTTATGAAAATATTACATTTTAAAAATAATTTTAATACATTTTTTGTCATTCCATAGGAATCTTTCGCGTTTGGAGTTTCCTACGGAATGACAAAAAGATATTTATTTAGCATTCGGCAAACGATGCCGCGTTCCTGCCTTGTAAATCCGACATTCACCCGCTTTTAATTGCGCCATTGGATATTGCATTCCATTGAAAACCAACGATTTATCTACATTTAAAACATCTTTTTCCGTCGAATATTCAATATTAAAATGAAGGGTTGATTGGTTTAATCCTGGTATTTTAATGGCATTCACGTCTTTAGCTGTATCTAAATTGGCAACAAATAAAAATTGCGCTGTCGTATCATCTACATGCGTCCAAGCAATCACTTTTTTATAACCTGTCGGGTCAGGCAAGAGCAGCCAACGCACTTTTTTGTCACTTATATATCGAAAAATTACATCTGAATATTTTTTCATTTCGTTTAAGGCATTGAAAAGCCAAACATTATTGCCCCAAACGTATTTATCATGGGTGGCTTTTTCACCTCTGTCCTCTTTAAAAACATATAATTTGGTATAATGCTCATTTGGCGCGGGTTCTAAATGCACATCTCGTTGTTCAAAACCCAATGACATATAACTCGGCATATCCGTCAAAAACAAACTAATGAAAAAACGCGTTTCATTACCTTTGACATAAAATGTGTCAAAACGAGGGTCATCTTTATCGGCAGTCATCACTGTAAAATTAGGCGAGAAGCGTCTCGTATGCAATAAATCCAAATATCTACGAAATTCTGCTAAAAATTCTGGCGTTCCAACAGGGATAGATTGCAAATTGCCTAAGGTCGAATCAGCATCAGACAGCTCCAAATGATCATCTTCATCGCCATAACCCATCTCACCTGCGGGCGCGAGAAAAGTCTCTGCAAAAGACCCAAAATTTAGATTACGCTTTCGTACAGAGGCTTTTATATATGCCATTAAATCGTAATATTCATTCGACTTAGCAGGCACACCTTCGGGACGCATCTGCACATGCGCCATGTCTCCGCGCATGAAATCGAAATTGTATTTTTGCTGCACCTCCATATAATGCCGCGCAACATATTCCCAAACAGGGCGCAACGGTTTTTCAAAATCAATTTCCCAATTGTAATTATCATCTTTAGCTTCATACAATTTGTATCGAGTTAACGGACCAAAAGCGCGGCTAAATGCTTGCGGTTTTGTGATTTCGTAATCACGCCAAATCCGCCCTTTTTCATCCACTGTCAACGCCATTGCATCCGTATTGACGCGCAAACCGCGATACGGCGGGCCCATTGTTGCTGGTGCTGTTTCCAAATTTGCCTCATATAACATTTGAATTAATTCTTCACGACGTTGCAACCGTAATCCGTACTCATGCGGTTTTCCAAATAAAATTTCTAAACGACTATCTTCTGGAAAATTTTTAGAAAAAAATAAGTCTTTACTACTTGGTAAATTTTGTGGATAATTATCTTTCAAAAAACGATAAATTTTATCCTGCACTTTCAGATATAATTTATCGGAATGATTAATGATTTTATCATCAATTCGTTCAATCCATTCAAAAAATTGCGGATTCGCTAAAACGGGTTCTGCAAACCTATCCGTATGAGGAATAACGTCCATACCAACTGTTTTTCCGAGCGCGTGTAACAAGTTAATTACAACTTTTAGTTGTTTTTCAACGGTGTCCAAAACGGGCACTTCGCGGTACAATTCTTCGCTAAAAAATTCTGGATTGATGTTCCAAGACGCAATGCCGTATAAACTCGCCACCACTCCTGGCTCCCAAATCGGCAATAAATGAATCGAACTTTGGGTTTTCGGCAATGTTAACGCATATTTGACGACATTCCAAAAATTGCCAAGCGTTCTGACATTGATTCCGACCATATTTGCGGTTTTAATCCAAGTCGTGCCATCTGCGTTTTTGACAGGACTTTCAACGGTATGTTCGGGGCGCATCGCTGCGAAAAAAACATTACTTAATTTCTTTTCTAATAAATAAAGAATTTGTGGCGTTGGCGTTTGTACAATATGTGAGGGCAACATATCCGATATAAACGATTGTTTTCCAGCGATATACGCACTAAGCATATTAGCAGGAATATAACGGGGTTGCGTTAAAACAGGGTTTCCGAGCATCGGTGTAGGATATTAATTGGTTTAAAAAAAACTTAATATTTTGATTACTTTTGTGGCAAATTTCTGTTACAAATTACGATAAAATAAAAAAAATGTTTAGAAAAGGCAGCAAAGCAGATAGTGTTTTGGGATTTAAATGCCCGCGTTGTAACGAAGGCGATTTATACCCGACACCTACTTTTTCGTTTAAAAAACCGTTTGAAATGAACGAAAAATGCCCCAATTGTGGGCAAAAATACACTTTGGAAACAGGTTTTTATTATGGAGCGATGTTTCTTTCCTATATTTTAACCGCATTTATGTTATTCGGCATGTTTGTTTTTTTCAAATTCGGCTTAGGTTTGCGCGTGATTCACTCGTGTGCGATAGCAACAATTGTGGTTACGATTTTGTTCATTTGGATTTTTCGCGTTTCGCGGGCTTTGTGGTTGAGTTTTTTCGTGAAATATGATGAAAAATTTGTTGCAAAATAGATTTAGCTGATAATAATTTTTATTATCAGCTAAATCTATGCCATTTTAGGTATAGATTTAGCTGTTAATAAAAATTATTATCAGCTAAATGTAGCATTTTAGAAATAGATTTAGCTGTCAATGTTTCTTATTACCAGCTAAATGTAGCATTTTAGGTATAGATTTAGCTATCAATATTTTTTATTACCAGCTAAATCTATAAATTTGCAACCTAAAATCTATAAAATCATGACAACACCGTTTATTGGTCGAATCAAAGAGCAAGAAATCTTGCAAAAAGCGTTGAAATCTACCGAAGCAGAAATGGTTTCCGTGATTGGCAGACGACGCATCGGCAAAACCTTTTTAATCAAAACCGTTTATAAAGAACAAATTGTTTTTGAATTGACGGGGATTAAAAATGCTTCCTTAACAGAACAACTCCGAAATTTCACGTATGCATTGGAGTTGGCAAGCACTGACATGATCCTTGCCAAACCGCCGATTGATTGGATGGAGGCTTTTTTTATCTTAATAAAGGTGCTCAAAAAACGCTCTACCGACCAAAAATATGTGGTCTTTTTTGATGAAGTCCCTTGGCTTTCTACGCATAAATCCGATTTTTTAAAAGGATTTAGTTTTTTTTGGAATAGTTGGGCGGTAACGCAGCCAATCGTAGTCGTCATTTGTGGTTCAGCAGCATCATGGATAATACAAAAAGTTGTAAATGATACGGGCGGATTACACAATCGAATTACACGCCGACTTCATTTGAATCCTTTCACATTGACTGAAATGGAACGTTATTTACAAAGCAGAAATATTCAGTTGAATCACTATCATCTACTTCAATTATACATGGTAATGGGGGGCGTTCCACATTATTTGAAGGAAATCCAAGCAGGAAAAAGCGTGGCACAAAATATTGATGATATTTGCTTCTCATCAACAGGTTTGTTAAGCGACGAATTTTCCAATTTAAGTTTGGAATTATTCAATAATTCCAATAATTATTTGGCTATTATTCGCGCTTTGGCGCAATCAAGACAAGGTATTGATAGAAATACGATTATTGCAAAAGCAAAAGTACCTAATGGTGGTACACTCACAAATGTTTTAGAAGAACTTCATCAATCTGGTTTTATTGATTCTTATGAACCTTTCGGCAAAAAAACAAAGGATAAATTATATCGTTTGATAGACGAATACTCGCTTTTTTACTTAGAATTTATTGAAAATACAGGCGTTCGAGAGCGCGGCATTTGGCTGCAACTTTGTCAAACTCAAGCTTATAAGATATGGAGTGGCTACGCTTTTGAAAATATTTGTTTGAAACACATTCCACAAATTAAGAAAGCGTTAAGTATTGGCGGTGTTTATGCAACTGCATCCTCTTTCTCTAAAAAAGGTTCTAAAACGGAAAAAGGTACTCAGATTGACCTCCTTTTAGATAGAAATGACCAAGTTATCAATCTTTTTGAAATTAAATTTTATAATCAAGCGTTCACGATTACCAAAGATTATGCGCAAAATTTGACAAACAAATTAGAAATATTTCGAGCTGCCACTCAAACCAAAAAACAACTTTTCCTTACGTTGATAACCGCTTTTGGAATGATTCCAAATGAACATAGTATTGGACTTGTGGAGCAAGTCTTAACGGCTGATGACCTTTTTTTAGAGTAGTTATTCAAAAAAGGTTCTAAAATGGTACTTTGAAAAACAAAAAAGGCTACCTTTGTCATGAATTAAACCTACGTACAATGAAAAACTTACCGCTTGGCATTCAAGATTTATCCAAACTTAGAGATAAAAATGCGATCTATGTGGATAAAACCCAACTCATTCATCAATTAGTGACGACTGGGGCGAGCTATTTTTTCTCCCGCCCGCGCCGTTTTGGAAAATCTTTATTGGTTTCTATGTTCAAAGAGCTCTTTGAGGGCAATAAAATTTTATTTAAAGACCTTTGGATAGAACAAAATTGGGATTGGAACCAAACGAGTCCTGTCATTCATATTTCGTTTGCGGAATGGGATTTTCAAACGGAAGGACTTTCGGCTGCCATTTCGGACGCACTTCATTCCATTGCCCAAAAAAAAGGCATTACCTTAACTAAAAAAACAGTCAAAACGCAATTCCGTGAATTGCTCTATGCGGTGCATCAACAAGCGGGAGCCGTCGTTTTATTGATTGACGAGTATGACAAACCAATTGTTCATTATCTCGAAGACAATTATATGAAACAAGCGATTGCGAATCGCAAAATTTTAAAAACATTTTATTCCGTCTTGAAAGATGCCGATAAAATATTGAAATTTGTCTTCATTACAGGCATTTCCAAGTTTACAAAAGTCTCTATTTTCTCCGATTTGAACCATCTAACCGACCTTACTTTAAACAAAAAGTATGCGGCTCTAACGGGTTATACGCAACAAGAATTAGAATTTTATTTCGATGATTATTTACAAGTCGTTGAGAATGAATTTAATATGACTCGTGAAGCGTTATTAGTTCAATTAAAACGCTGGTATGATGGCTATACTTGGGATGGCAAAACGCATGTCTATAATCCTTATGGATTGCTCAGTTTTTTGGAAAATAGAGCCTTTCGACATTATTGGTTTTCAACAGCAACACCGACTTTTCTATTGGAGCAAATGAAAAAACATGGTCAATTTTTAATCAAAAATATAAAAGTCAGTTCCACCTTTTTTGACAAATATGATTTGGAAAATATTGACCTTTCATTGCTTTTATTTCAAACAGGCTATTTAACGGTTCAAAAAACAGATTTGATGACAGGCGATTATTGGTTAGATTTTCCAAACAAAGAAGTGCATGACAGTTTATATGAATTTTTAGTGACGAAATTGACGCACCGTTCCCAAAATCCGCATTCAGGCATGACGATGGAGGATTTGAAATATGCTTTTGAAACCAAAAGTTTGCCGCGTGTGAAGGTGATTATCAATTCGTATTTAGGTGAATTGCCGAGCGAAGTGTTTCAACATTCGTCCGAAGGTTTATATCACGGTTTGATACATATTATTTTTAAATATCTTGGGACGTTTATTCAAAGTGAAGTACATTCCGCACATGGACGCGCCGATGCGGTGGTTCAAACCGATACCGATGTCTTTATTTTTGAATTTAAATTCAATGAGACAGCAGATGCTGCTTTACAGCAAATTCGAGATACAGGTTACGCTGATAAATATCGGGCTTCAGGCAAATCGCTCACGGGCATTGGCGTGAACTTTTCGGATCAAAAACGAATTATTGAAGATTGGAAAACGGAAATGCTTTGATGTAAATGATTCAAAAAAAAGGTTATAAAATTTGAAATTCAGCCACAAATTGCACGAATTTTCACTAAATTCGTGAAAATTCGTGCAATTCGTGGCTAACACGTTACAATTTTTCAATAATCTGCATCGTTTCTACACTTACGCGACACACGCGTTGCAATAATTCAATTACTTTTTCTTTATAATCCGCAAAACGGTAGGTATTAAATTGCAACGCAATTGTTTTATCGGTCGGTTTTGACTCTTTGTATTGGTCTAAAACCCATTCCAACGCACTCCGATTTCCCAATTTATAAAGCCAAGCGACTTCTGGAACATCATATAATTTTGTAATTTCATCTATTTCAATACAATGATTGGTTTTATCGGCTTTCAACTTGGCTTTCGGTACGAAATCAACACCCGCAACAACCTTCGGAGGGTTGTCAACCCTCCGAAGGTTATACGGCGCGGCATTTTCATAATGGAGGTGCAAATCTGCCAATTTTCGCCCTTGCTCGGCATAAAAATCAATGTTTTCATAAAACGGAATACGCGGAAAATCGCGTTTTAAATTTTGTTCATACGCCGTGCGATACGCAGGTGCGTGTAACACCGCGTAAACGTAATAAAAAATTTGCTCTTTTGTAATCGTTTGATTATCATAGTGTTGTCTAAATTGCGCTAATGCCCAATCGGTGATATTGTCTTGTTTCTCGCCATTTTTGTTGTAAATAAACAAAGGCAGACATTGCGTTTTTTCTAAAAAATCAAGCGAAACAATTTTATCAGTTAAAAGTGTTTGAAAACTTTTACTTGAACCAACGCCTGAAATGTTCAATACTAAATTCGCATTTTTTAAGTCTAAACCAAATATTTCAAAATGATTTTTCGTCAAACGGTGATTAAAATTAGGTTCGCTATATAAAAACATTTTAAAATAAGGTCTGTAAATAGCATTGATAATCAATGTGTTATCCAACTTAACTTTTTTCTTTGATTGAAGATGGCTTTCTAAAGAAGAACTCCATTTTATCATTTTATTCATCTGTTGTTTGTCAATACTTTCATTGTAAATATGTGTAAAAAAAGTCATTTTTTGAATTAAATCTGCTTCATTTAAATCAAAAACCCATTCATCACGAGTCGTTTCAACACCTCTTGAAAATAATTTAAAAATGGCATTACCTTCTTTTCCAACTTTTGCTTCTTTATCCATCAAAGGGAGCAAAGTATCAAAATCATTATCCGTCAGATTAATCCAGTTACCTTTTTTATCAGGTTCGATTTCTTGAAAAAGATATTCTATTTTTTCAAAAGATGTATCTTGCAGAAATTCAAACTTTTGTATACGGGTAGCGCGTATATCGCAAGGATGCAAATACAAAATTTTACAAGGCATTTTTCGATTTGCCTGCTTCACCAAAAACATAATTGAAATGCCAACCGCC
>JBEEMZ010000110.1:0-15451 GCA_041192405.1 Bacteroidota bacterium
AAGGAGATTGTATGTCCAAATCCTCTCAAAGCGATTCAAACAAAGCATCCATTTTGATTTGATTTTGAACTTGCCCAACATAATGTTCATTGGTTTGCACTCCAAAAGTCGTAAGCATCGTCATAAAAACACTTTTTTTAGTCTTCGTGCTGTCCGTAAAAACCCATCTAAAAAAATGACTTTTTTTTCTGAAACTGGGTCTAATTGAATAAAATCGGCTAATTGCCAACCACGTTTTAGGCTGTAATACGGGAGAAGTCGGCTTAAAAGTGCTTATCAAATCCAAGTCTTTTGCATTTTTTCTTTTGAGATGACTTTTCTTATTTTTCAATACTCAACCCAATTCTCAAAAGCATTATAGAACAAATCTAAATTCATTTCCCAACTCAAAGCCGTCCAAATGATACGAATTTTCACGAATCAGCGTGTCAACTTAGTGAAAATTCGTGAAATTCGTCTCTTAATACCCGCGCTAAAAAGAAATATTTGAAAATAAAAGAACAATCTCGTAAATTTGCATCACCAATTTTCAAGTACCAACAAACCATTTCTGTGACTTAACTTATAAGCTGTGTAACACGATTTGGTTCGAAAATGGTATTTTGAAGGAGCATTCCTGTGTTTTCGCAAGTCAGTAATCCACAAGGCACACATTTTGCTATGAAGTCACATTATGTTAAAGTTGATTCGGTTCCGAATGCAAATTTTAAGTTTAAAATAGATACGTTGTAGTCTAAGTCCATTTAGCCGTGATTTGAATATTCAAATAGATTTAGCTAAAAAAAATCATTTAACCATTGAATTATGGGATATGCAGGGCAAAAAAATTATAACCCGTTGTAAAAACGAATTTTATACAGTAAGAAATCATTTAATAAAATATAGCTCAAATCGCAATCTACCGACAGGCATGTACCTTTTAAAAATACAAGCCAAAAATGCAACAACCAATTATACTAAATTGATTTCGGAATAAGGGTTTCGGAATTTGAATTGTAACAAATCTATGAGTGAATTAGCATTAAAAGCACCTCACCAGACTGAAATTTTGGAAAATCTCCCCATTTTGCCTACTGCAAAGTCGGTTTATCAACAGTTTTGCATGTCAGAGCCGTCTCTGCCTATTTTTTTACAACCTTGGTGGTTAGATGCGGTTTGCACCAAAGGCGAATGGGATGTTTGTCTTTCTTACGACAATGCAGGACGAATTAATGGCGTTTTGCCGTATTATCAAGTGTTTCTCAAAGGCATTATCACGGCTATCGTCATGCCCGACTTGACCCCACATGCAGGCGTGTGGATGCGTTTGCCCGATGCGGACAAGTCTAAAAGGCATTCGCAATACACGGTTCAAAAGAAAATTTTAGATAAATTGATTGAACAACTGCCTAATGTTGGTTTGTACCATCAAAAATTTCATTATTCATTAGAAGATTGGCAGCCTTTTTATTGGAAAGGTTACAATCAAAATACGCATTACACATATTTGCTGGAAAATTTACAGGATTTAGATGCGATTTATAAAAATTTAAAAGGAAGTGTTCGCACAGACCTTAAAAAAGCGGCAAAAAATATCACCATCAACGAAGGGAATGATGTTTATTTGTTTTATGAATTGTGTCAAAAAAGTTTAAAAAAGCAAGGTACGAAAATGGCATATTCTTTACAATCGTTGATTACGTTGGATAAAATATTGACTGACAAAGGTTTACGTAAAATGTATTTTGCTTATGACCAAGACAATCGTTGTCATGCTGCCATTTACATTGTGCATGCGGACGGCATTGCGCATTATCTTTGTGGGGGGAGCGACCCCGATTTAAGGCAAAGTGGCGCGACGTATTTATCGTTGTGGAGGGCGATTCAAGATGCGTCAAAAGTGGCGCAAGTGTTTGATTTTGAAGGAAGTATGATTCCATCTGTGGAATATGCGTTTCGGTCTTTTGGCGCGGTTCAGAAACCGTTTTTCAGAATTACCAAAGCGAAAAATCGTTTTTATGAAGGTTTGACACTCCTTTTTAGAAACTATCGGTGATTTTTCGAGACTATTTTATGGATGTGGCAATCTTGTTTATCTTTAAAAAAAGCAAAATAAAATTTTGATACTAAACCAATTTTTAAATGGAATTTAAATTTATTTTTAAAATAAAATATTGAAATAAACATTAAAATTGTATGCTATTAGATTTTGTTCTGTTTTAAACGATTTTGCCGAATAAAATTTTACAAAAAGCGTTCAAAAAGCGATCCCCGATCGCCTTTTGAACGCTTTTTGTAAAATAAAACGGTTTTAAAAAAGCTTTTTTCCAATTTTTATATGGAGAGATTTATTGCAATCGTTTTTTGAATAAACTCAATTATTCCAGCACCCATAAAAGTAGCTCCATTTTCGAAACAAAAAGTTACAAATGGTACAAAAGAGATTTATTTTCTTTGTAACTTTTTGTTCTGAAAAACTTTGTACTTTTGCGGCATGGAATTACAAGATACATTTAAAACCATTTTAGCGAATGTCGGCATTAGCGCATTGAATCAGATTCAAAAAGACGCTTTCACCGCGATTCAACAAGAAACAGCAATTTTGCTGTTAGCACCAACAGGTTCTGGCAAAACTTTAGCATTTCTATTGCCCATTCTCGCAAAATTAAATTCGGAAGATAAAAAAATTCAATGCCTCATTTTAACGCCTTCCCGCGAATTAGCCATTCAAATTGAACAAGTTTGGAAGAAAATGGCAACAGGTTTTAAAGTGAATGCCTGTTACGGCGGACATAATATGAGTGTTGAAGTGCAGAATCTAACCGAACCGCCTGCCCTACTCATCGGCACGCCAGGGCGTATTGCTGACCACATTACACGCAGAAGTCTCGATTTATCAAGCGTTTATACATTGGTTTTAGACGAATTTGATAAATCATTGGCATTGGGTTTCCAGGACCAAATGGCTTTTATTGTGCAACATTTGAAAAAAGTTAAAACAAAAATTTTAGTTTCCGCAACCGATTCCATTAAAATTCCTGATTTTGTCGGGATTCGGAAACCCCATGTCCTGTATTTTACGAAAAACGAAGAAGATACTCCTGCGTTAAAAACATATACTATTTTTTCAGAAGCAAAAGATAAAATTGATTGTTTATTCAACTTATTGTGTCAATTAGGCGCGTCGTCAACGATTGTTTTTTGTAATCATCGAGAAGCAGCAGAACGTACCAGTCAATTATTGTGGGAACGCGGTGTTGAAAATGCGTTTTTTCACGGCGGCATGGAACAAATTGACCGCGAAAAAACGCTTTTTCAATTCCGAAATGGTAGTACTCATTTTTTAATTGCTTCTGATTTGGCGGCAAGAGGTTTGGATATTGCTGATATTCAAAACATTATACATTATCATTTGCCACATAAGCATGAAGATTTCACGCATCGTAATGGGCGCACAGCGCGGATGGATGCGACAGGTAAAGCCTATATTATTTTGCATCAAGACGAAAAAGTGCCTACTTATTTGGCGGAATTGCCCGAAAAAATCGTTCTTCAAAAAGTTTTGACGATTCCGAAAAGGTCGGAATGGACGACTTTGTACATTAGCGGTGGCAAAAAAGATAAATTGAGTAAAGGTGATATTCTTGGATTTTTGGTTAAAATTGGCGGTTTGGAAATGGGAGAAATTGGTTTGATTGAAGTTATGGATTTTATGGCTTTCGTCGCGGTGCAGAAAAAACGGCTAAAAACCGTCTTGCCTATCCTTCAACAAGCCAAAATGAAAGGCAAAAAATATAGAATTCAAGAAGCACTTCTGAATGGTTAACTTCTACCCTGAATTTTGATTTGCAGTAGAATCGCAGATTTTCTTTTGGACTCTTTTTTCTGCGAAAATCTGCGAAAAAAACATATTACAACTTTAACAACTCAGTAGTGTAACCATTCTACTGCCAATCAAACTTCAGAATGAATCATACCATGTCACATCTATTTCAAAATGCTTTTTTTATATTTTTCATTATTAAACACTTTTAAACTATCCAGCCAATAAACTCATTAGCAAAGTTCTAAATTTTGCAAAAACAAAAACATATAAACGCATAAAATATTGATTTTCAACATTTTATGTATCTTGCCTATCCGCACGTTTACAAAATTAAAATGATTAAATTAGTTTAATTGCCTACTTATTAAACTCAATCTGTTACAAAATGACCCAGTTAAACAAACTTACAACCTCATTCACCATAGGATTCGTTTGCTCTATTTTGCCCATTAAAGCACAAGTTCAATTGAGTATTTCCAAATCGGCTTCACCAACGGCTTGTGCGCCAGGCGAAACCATGCAATTTACCATTTTATACTCGTGTTCCTCACTCACCGACCCCTGTAATGACGGTGTTATCACGGATTTACTACCTGCGGAATTTGAATTTGTGTCTGCGGCAGGCACTTTACACACGAGCGCACCCACCTACAACGCGGGTACGCATCGCGTCACATGGAATTTTTTACCATCTATGCCCGCAGGTTCAACGGGACAATTGAGGGTCGTCGCAAAAGCCAAAACAGGTTTAACGCCAACAGGCGCACTCGCCTTACAAAATTGCATACAAGGTTCTGTCACAAATGTAGGAGGCGTTGCCAGTTCGAGTTGCGTCAATATCACGGTGAATGTGCCTGCGCCCACCAATCTTTTTACGATTACCAAAACGAAAGTTACGCCAAGTGGCACACCTTATTTGGGTAATAACGTTACTTACGAAATTTCTGTTTGTAATCCTACCAATGCGGCTGCTAATGGTGGTGTAAATCTTGTCGGCGCGACCGTTCGAGATGTTTTACCTACCAATGCGACTTTTGTTTCTGCGACTTTGGGCGGCACTTATAGCGGAGGAGCCGTTACTTGGAATTTAGGCACGTTGACCGCAAGCAATAGCAATTCATGTACGCGACCTACTGTAACCGTTTCGTATCCGAATCCACCTTTTTCGGCAGGGCAAAATGTCACAAATACGGCAACTTTATCGGGCAGTTCCAATGGCACAGCGATTAGCGTCGGACCCGCAAGCGTTACGCATCCGTTACAAGCACCTGTTTCGCGTTGGACGTTTAGCAAAACCAAAGTTACGCCGTCTGGACAGGCGTATATTGGCGATGACGTAACTTATGAAATCGCTCTGTGTAATCCTACCGACGCGCTCACAAATGGGGGTTTGAATTCGCTTAACACGATATTTACGGACAATTTACCTACGGGTTCAACCTTCGTATCTGCCACGCTTGGCGGTGTGTATAATGCTGGAAATCAAACGGTTGCGTGGAATATTGGCGACCAAATGGCTTCTAATACCGCCTCCTGTACCAAACGACAAGTTACCATTCGGTATCCCGCAGGGACTTTTACGAATGGTCAAAATGTTTGTAATGCGTTCACGGTCAATGGCAATATGGACGGTTTTGCAAATGGTAGCTCAATCGGTACTGCAAATGTTTGTCACACCGTGACGACTTTTGTAACGGTCTGTGCGGCAACCGTCAGCAGTAGCATCGGCAGTAATACAAACCTTGTCGGCGAACCGCAAACGTATAGTTACGCTATCAACCATACTGGAAACCGAAGTTTAAATAATTTCGCCTTTGAAAGCACGATTTCGGACGCATTGCAATTGGCGGAAGTTAGAACGGGCAGTTATTCTGGTGCGGCGACGAGCATTATCGTCAAATATCAAACGAATGTCAACGGGACTTATACGACTTGGGGCACTTATAGTAGTGCAACCAATAATACGTTATTGGTTAGCTCATTGGGACTTGGAGCGAATTATGTTACTAAAATCAGGTTTGAATACGGAATCATTCCCGTTGGATTCGCGTCCTCAACGAGTCCTAAAATCGTTGGTACGCTGATAAATCCTTCTAAAAGTGGTGCTGCTGTGAATGTTGGCAATACGGTTTCCAATTGTGGTAATCTTTCATGGGATTGCGATGGCAATAATGGGACGCATCAAAGTTGTGTTGATTTCACGGTAGATGCGTTTACGGCAAGCCCGTCTGCGTCGGTTTCCAAATCAAAACAATCGGCTACTTTAACTGTGGGTGGCGTTCAACAATATAGTTTTAATGTTTCTAATGCGGGCAATGTCGCGTTGAGCAGTTTTAATTTAACAGATGCGATTCCGTTGAATGTCAAATTGACATCGTTACAAACGGGTGTTTACAATGGGGTGGCAACAAGCGTGGTCGTCAAATATACAACAAATGTAAGTGGTGGCAGTTATTTGACATGGCCGTTTGGTCCGTACAGTAGTACCACGAGTTCCACTTTGAATATCAGTGATTTAGGATTGTCGGCAACGCAATATGTTACCAATGTGCGGTTGGAATATGGCAATGTGCCAGTGGGTTGGTCATCTACGACGAGTCCGAAAGTGAATGGAACGATTATTAATCCAGGAAGTTCGGGTGTGAGCATTGCACTTGGCAGTACGGTTTCCAACACCGCAACCGTCAATTACGATTATCTCGGAACGGCAGGTAACGCGACATCTACTGCGAATTTCACTTTCAACGTGCCACCGTTGCCACAAGTGGAGGATGTCAACATTAGCAAAAGCATTCTAAATGCGCAAGCATCTTACAATCCTGGCGATACGATTCGGTTTCAAATCAGTGTTACGCCCGATAAAACCACTATTATTAATCCGATTATTGCCGATTTATTGCCCGCAGGTTTGGATTATAAAAATCTGAGTTGGGTCACAACCTCGCCAAATGGTGTAACGCAACCCAATTTTATAACCATTCCGAATTATAAAGGTACAGGTAGGACGTTAGTGCGTTGGGTTTGGGAAGATTGGACGAGTTCGGGCGGGGCGAATCGGGCTTATACGCTTCCAGAAGATGCTACTTTAACACTCCGTTTTACAGGTACGGTAGCTGCGTCCTCTACTTCGGGGTCGAAAAATAATGCTGCCGTTGTGATGAGCAATAGTATGGATTTTAAAAATAATCAACGCCCTTGTAGAGATATTAACGCGACGGATGCCAATGATGTAGATGGAGACGGCGATATTGCGGAATATACTTGTACTTGTAGTTGCGTGAATTATAATGTTGCGACGGTTGCGAGTTTAGAAAGCATCAAATGGGATAAAGGCGAATTAGATGCAAGTTGGTTAAAATATCCCGCTTCTGCAACAACGGTGCCTGGCGGAACCGTTGATTATCAATTGCGTTTGAAGAATGTGGGCAATATTACGATGAAAAATATTAAAATCATAGATATTTTGCCGTACATCGGGGATAAAGGCGTTGTTTTATCAGGATTTGACCGTTTGTCACAATGGCGACCTGTTTTAATTGCGCCTATCAATGCGCCCGCAGGGGCAAAAGTGTATTACAGCACTGAAAAAAATCCTTGTCGGGATGAGTTAGCTGGGGGAAATCCTACGCCATTTCCAACAGGTTGTGTTAATAATAGTTGGAATTTGTTGCCGCCTGCGGATATTACGACCGTTCAAGCCATCAAATTTGACTTTGGAACGTTGACGATGGCTCCTGCGGATGAGTATATTTTGAGTTGGAAAATGATTGCGCCCCCAAGTGCGCCGCAAAATAATGAGGTGGCATGGAATTCTTTTGGTTACGTCGCCACGCGAAACGATGATAACACAACTTTACTCCCCGCCGAACCCATTAAAGTGGGTATCAAAATCCAAGCCCCGATTCCAAGCATTATTGGCAATAAAGTTTGGTTGGACACTAATAGGAATGGCATTCAAGACGCGAGTGAACAAGGTTTAGACGGCGTGACCGTAGATTTGTACCGAGATAATGGGGATGGGATTGCGGATCTTGCGAATGATACCTTAGTTTTGTCCAAAGCAACGTATGATGGCGGTTTATATTCGTTCACGAGTTTGAGTGCGGGTGGCTATTTTGTTGCATTCCACGTTCCGACGACTTATGGCGTTTCGACTCCGAACATTGGTTTAGACGATTCGGATTCCGACGGCATTGCTACAACCGTCAATAATCAAGAATTAGCCATTACGAATGTGGTTTCGGTCACGGTAGGAAGTACGAATATGACCGTTGATCAAGGTGTGTTTCCACAACCTGTTGGCGCATTAGGTGGTTTTGTGTGGTCAGATTTGAACGCAAACGGAACGCAAGATGAAGGTACATCCACAGGTTTGAATGGCATTACGGTCAAAATCTATCGAAATACGTCTGGCACGGCGAATCCATTAACGGATGTGCTTGTCGCAACGACCACGACTCAAAATGATGCCGCAGGTCGGGCGGGTTATTACTTATTTGATGACTTGACTCCTGCCAATTATTATGTTGTGTTTACGTTGAGCAACGGATTTACGTTTTCGCCGCGAGGCAACACAGGCATTTCCGATATTGGCGACGCTGACCCGAATGTAGGTACTGGCATTACCGAAATTACAACCATTTCGGCTTCGGAAATTGATTTGACGTGGGATGCGGGCGTGATTGTACCTGCGGGCACGTTAAGTCTGGGCAATGTCGTCTGGTTAGATACGAATAATAATGGTCTTTACGAAGCGGGCAATGGCGAAACGGGCATTAATAATGTGGTTGTAAACCTTTACACCGATACGAATAATGACGGCACTTTTACGCCAAATGTAGATATGCTTTACGCAACAACGAATACACGTACTGTTGCGGGCATTCCAGGCACATATTTGTTTACGAATTTACCTGCGGGCAATTATATTGTTCAATTGGATAACAGTAATTTCGATTCTGGACAACCTTTGGAACTTTATGCGACGAGTTCAGGCAATGGCGCGGCTTCCGACCCTGATAATAATGTGAATGATGATGATAATGGGGATGCGCTTGCAGGATATGGGATTGTGAGTAAAGCGATTACCTTATCTGCGGCGGGCGAGCCAACAAATGACGGTGATACGAACAATAATACGAATTTAACACTTGATTTTGGCGTTTATGCCTACGTTTGTAACACGATGACGGCTTTAAACGCGAATGATGCAACCGTTTGTTCCAATTCGGCAAAGACCAATTTCACTGTTCAGACCAATCATACGAGTGCTTTTGGAATTCAATTGGTGTATTACAACGCGCCAACGACAAATCCTTATGATGGCTTACAATTAGGCGTTTTGGGAACGGCAACAGGCAATGGCACCATTGCGACATTTAGCAATATTGCTTTACCAACGGCGGTTAACACCTATTATATATATGCGATATTGGTAACACCGCCTGTTGAATCAGCGTGTCGTCCGTTTGCGGGTGCGACGGTGAGCGTTATCAACTGTAATTGTCAATTGACGAGTGCCAATTTGACAACTTTTTGTAATAATAATGGAACGCCCTTCAATGTTTCGGACGATTATATGGAAATTCGGATTCGTCCCGTTGGACAATTTTTAGGCTTTTCGGGTTTTACGTATAGTGGTTCTTTTAATGGGAGTTCGGCTTATGGAGTTGTCGTGTCGTTACAATCGGCTGCGGGAGCAGCAGGTGCAGGCAATTTAAATTTGGTCATCTCCGATAATGCAAATGCTGGCTGTACGATGACCGTGCCAATTGTGGATACAGGTGTATGTTCAACGCCGTTGCCGTGTCCGCCGCAATTGTGTTTTCCAGTGATAGTTACGCGGAATTAGTTAAATAATTGATTATCAATTAGATACACCGTTTAAAAAGTTAAAAACTTTTAAACGGTGTATTTAATTTTTCAAATTGCCGATTTTCGCGTCCAATATTGCCCAATCAACCAGCATACACCACTTAATAAAATACTTACACCAAAAGTATATAAAAAGATGGCTTGCGTTTTACCGAAATGTCCACACCAGCCGTACATCAAACTAATCGGTAAATAACCGATACCATTCCATATTACATACGATTTAATATTCATTCGATTAAAACCAGCCGTCAAACAAACACTTTCAGATAGCACGGGAATACCACGTGTTAGTAAAAGGCTCCAGATACCGTACCGTTCTATCCAACGTTGTACCCGTTCTTGTGGCACAGGACTCCAGCGTTTGGCAGAATAATAACCCATGTAATAGCCTATCAACGCTGATAACATTACAGAAATCCATGATAATAAACTGCCATAAAACCAGCCTAATACGTAACCATTGAGATACATGACCACACTGGACGGCACAGGTAACACAATATCCGAAGTGAGAATGCTCCAACTTAGCAAACAATAAGTTTTAATATCATTCTGCGCTGCCTTGAGAAAATCTAAAAAAAGCGTTTCAATGCCCCCAAAACAAACAAAACAAAGGATTATCAAGAGCATACTCACTATGATGGGTAAAAAAAGAGATTTCATAAGGAAGATAGTGGGTTTTAAAATAAGGCACCATTTCGGCTTTGGAAATGGCTACCCGAATTGTGCATGCTTCCTTCAACTTAAACATTTAGAAATAGCCTTTGTTCCTGTCTTGAAAATGTAAAATTTAAGGTAATGATAAGATTTCACACTTTCAAGACAGCAGCAAAGGCTTCTTTTCAAAGTCAATTTAATCAGGTATCCATTCAAAAGTAGGTCCAAGATTGTAAGAAGGATTAATTGTGTCGGGTAAGGCACAAAGTTTCTCACCAAACAATTTTATATCGAACATTAATCCAAATGAATCTTTCAAGCGTTCGGGTCGTCCGTTAAACGTGTCATGCAAACAGTTTAATAACGCTTTATAAACCGTATTAAATTCGTCAATTCGTTGACGCTGTAAAGTTCCTATAGCATAATCTGCCGTTTTGGTATTAGGGCGAAGCGGATAGACATTCGCAGGATTACACGCAATCGGCGCACCCGTATAAGAATAACCATTCGGCGCAGATGGGTCTGCTACCATCTTGCGACCGACATACAACTCTTCAAACAAATAATAATGAGCAATACCGCCGTCTTCATTCAAAGGCAAGACACTCGTGCCTTCACCCTGCTCCACGATGATATCAATCGCTCGAAGCGCATCGTTTTTAGTCAGAATTGGAAATAATTCATCCGCGCTGAAAAATGGAGAGGTGACTTGTTTGGCAGGGTCACCAGGTAACATATCAGGCGCAATCAGTTGGATTTGGTCTTGCAAAGCCTTGTAAAACATTCCAATCGTATATTTTGGTGATTCGCTCAAGTCTCGTGGAATTTCCAATGGATGTTCGGGTTCCTCAATAGACATAAATGTTTGTAATTGGGTAGCCGAATAAGCCGCCAAATTCACTATCAACCCTTCATCAATATTCATGGGTAACGGACTGGGGTAATCCGGTACTACTTTGCAAGCGTTTATCACAGGAGCCCCGCCCAGTGCATTCAATATGTTAGAAACGATGGTCATGTGTAACATTTCTTCGACCACGATGCTATGAATAATGCCCCAAATCTCGCGTTCAGTTTGGGGTTTAAAAGAAAACATCGCCGTCAAATATGGCGGAATCGTCGAATGCTCTAACTCAATTGCGCCTTGCAAACTCGAGTATAATTCTGATACCTGATTGGCGGCTTTTACGCGATGAATAAATTCTGATTTTAAAAAGAGAGCCATAATTTTAAATTATTTTTGAGTAGGACGTTTGCCCGTTTTCATTTGGGTTAATAAAGCATAATTTTGTTGTTTGCGCGAAAGTTTGACAGGTTTTGTTGCCGTCATCACGGTTTGAGGTGCCTCTAATGTAGGTATTTTTGCCTTCGGCGTGTCAATGATAGGATTTTCCAACCATTTTAGAATCGTTAATCGTTTGTTTTCGGATAAATCCCGTGTGACAGGCATATAAGTTGGGTCATTGATGTCCCGAGTAAATGCAAACATAAGGATATTTTTACGAGCTATCAACGCATTAGGATCTTTTAAATCTACTAAATACTTGCTCATAATCAAATATAAATTCGAATATTGGGTCATAAATGGAGCAATGTCGCTCCACACAGGTACAGCAGGCACTTGAAAATAACTCCGTAAATGAACCGAAATCTGTTCGTCAGGTGCTGCACTATCGGCAGACGCACCAGTCACTGCAATGATATAAATCTGTCCATCAATATAAACTCGAGGCGCGTCAATGCGATTCCCTGTCAGGCTCAACGCTGTTTTACCCTGCTGTAGCGTACTTGATTTTGGGAAAGTAAGCCCATCAGTAGGGGTATTAATAGGTGGCTCACCTGGAGGTGTTATCGGTTCTGACGCATTTGTTGAGGATAACTGTGTGGATGAGGAGGCTTGCAGCACGGGAGGAAGTGCCAATTTAACGATCGTGTTTGACAACGGTTGCCCCCATTGATAACCGTATATTTGGATGGATGCTTGATTCCCCGTATCCAAACGATAGACGAGTTGGTCGGGTCGGATGGAAAAACCATTTATAGCTTCTCGTGCCTGCAAAACATAACCTTCGGCTGTTGCTGATAATAGAATTAATTGGTTATTCGCCAAAAGTTGTAAGATACTATCCGACAAATTTTCTATATGGACAAGTCCTCCTGTTCGTGTCAACCAATCCTGCGTTTGATAATTCACAGGCGCAATTATCGTGAAATCGTCGGTTGTTAGAATTTTTTTTCGTGTAGCAGGTCTATTTGTAAGTGGTTTGTTAGAAACTGCTAAATAAAGTGGATCCGTGTAATCAACGCTACCAAACAAGTCTTTTACAGGAAAGCTCGCGCCTAAATCTAAAGATAAAGTGCGGCGTTGTGCATCCACCGCGAAATTAGAAATTGCAAAAACAGATTGGCTTATGTTGCTTGTACCATACAAGCGGCGATGCGGTGCGAAAAAAACGGGTTGTTCTGCCTTCCAAGTACCGATTGTGCCAAACATCCGACCTAAGCCAAAACGCGCTTGCGTCGAGTCCATGAGATAAGCAAAAACATTCATATTTAGGCTCAAGTAATTGCCATCTGTCTGGCTTCGGATTTCTTGAAAAAAGCGATATTCAATCGCCTTTTCGCCCCATACTACATTTTTTAACCGAGAAGTCCAAGTTACGCCGAGTTGTTGGACTCCTTTCACGTTTGGTATCGGTCTCTGTTGGAGGTCGCGGAAAGCGGCGGGTTCAATATCCCCTTGCAACAACAAGACCCCATCTTGTGTCAACAACCGCAAACAAACGCCCCATAATTGAGAAACCATTTGTTGAGATGGGTCAAGATCTACCAACTTCCCCGAAGCACGCCCCGACGCACCTGCAATCTTTTGTCCAATTAGTGAGTCTGCCTGAGGAGTCGTAGCGGTGCTGCCGTCAAGATACGTCACTTGTTGTACGAAGCAATCTTGAAAATTAAAAACGGCTCCGCCTTCAGGATTCCAACCTTTTTCAAGTTGCCCTGCTGGATTCGCAAAATAATCATTATCGAAATTGGCGGTGTAATTGTTGACGGTGGACACATCCGCCAAAAAATCACCTGAAAAGACAAGTCGTGGATATTGTAAATAAGACATGTTTTTGTTAAAATTTCATGAAATTTTTTGAGTAAATAGTTTTGTAAACATTATTCGCAAATATAAAAACTTTTTTCAATACAAAAAAAACTATTGCCTTATTTTTTATTAAATTATAAATTATCTTGATTATCAAACCTTTGGAGGGTTTGAATGTTGTACCTCATTTTGTCCAACGAATAAGAGCCTTTTTGAACCATTTATCAGTAACATTAACCTTTTAAATTGATAAAAGTGGAATTTTGACACGAATTTTCACGAAGTGCTTATACAAACTTCGTGAAAATTCGGGTCATTCGTATCCCATCAATCCAAATTTAATTTTGATTACAATTAAATTTTCAATATATTAAATTAAAAATTGGAATATCCTTTGCGGCATCCAGTAAAAACCGTAATTTTGTCACTCTAAACTAAAAAATCATGATAAGAATTCCGAATGGACTCGCTAATTTTAGGGATGTACGAGCCGATAACTGTTTTTACGTAGATAGAACGCAATATATCGAACAATTAGAAATCTATGCCGCTCGATTTTCGATGTACTTGCGCCCGCGCCGCTTTGGTAAATCGTTGTTTATCAGCATTTTAGAGCATTATTACGATGTAAATAAAGCTGGCGATTTTTCAATGTTATTTGGTGATTTGTATATTGGCAAACATCCAACGTCATTGGCAAATCAATTTATGATTTTGCGGTTTGATTTTAGCGGCATTGAAACGAATGAAGTTAAAACGGTACATGAATCGTTTTTGATGAAAGTGAAAGAAGGATTTAGAAATTTCATGAGTGCGTATCCAGAAATGTTTACCGAAGCACAACAGGAATCAATTGTAAACCAACATTTGGCATCAAGTGTTGTTGTTGATTTTTTTGCTTTTTACAATAAAAATAAAATTCAACGAAAGATTTATGTCCTCATTGATGAATATGATCAATTTACAAACGAATTATTATTCTTTCGTTTCCATGATTTCAAAGCGATTGTTTCAAAAAACGGTTATGTACGCAAATTTTATGAGGTTTTGAAGACAGAAGCAGGTCGGGGAAATATGACGACCGTTCAAGCCTTATCAGGGAACGATTGGACGTTTCAAATGCCGAATTATGTGATAAAAAAATTATATTATGATTATTTTGCGGCGTTAAGTTTGGGAATGGATTATAATAATTTAACACATCTCATCCGTGAATCGCTCCGAAAATGGGTTTGGCAAGGGCAAATTGACGATTTTATCAAATATGTCGAACAGGCATTGACCAAATCGCATTCCAATCGGGATAAAATCGCTTATGGCGAAAAACATCTTAAAACATTGATGATCGGCTTGTTATATCCGTATGAAAGTTATCATATTCGGAGCGAGTTGGAAATCAATGGCAAATATGTGGATATTTTTTTAGAACGCATTCCGCAAGTCGCTATCAAACACGAAATCTTGCTGGAATTAAAATATATTAAAAAAGAAGATGCGTTAAAATGGGTTGATAAGGATGAAAAAATCGTAGATCCGCCTGCTTCGACGCATCCGCCCGTTGTAACGCCCGCTAAAAAAGGGCGCAAACCAAAACAAGTTGTGTCACCCGTACCTACGCCTGTAATCCCTGCGAACCCGCCTGTAAAATCATTGTTAGAGCATGTTTCGGAAAAAGGCGCGGCACAACTCGCCGATTACATGACCGCTGATTATTTCAATAGACCGAATCTTTTAGCTTATTGTTTGGTTTTTGTGGGGAGTGAATGTAAAAAAGTGTTGCCATATGCATAAATGTCACTGTTCATTTCTTAAAAACCACATTTCGATAGATATCAGCCATTTTTATCGAAATGCCCATAGCACTCAGTTCAACGGTTTGCAATAAATCCGTTATCAGTGTCATTTTCCAAACACTGGGTGCTTGATACGACCAAATCCGCACTTGCGCTTTATAAGGTTCAATTGTAATATATTCTTTAAAGGAAGACAACAATTGATACAACAAAAAATATAAAAAA
>JBEEMZ010000111.1:0-15348 GCA_041192405.1 Bacteroidota bacterium
AATCCCATGAACCCAACCCCTAACCCAACCCTTAACCCAAGTCCCCGCAACGCCATCACCTGGTTTGAAATAACGCGGCTGCCCTAACAACGGTTTTACATAAAATTCCACATGAAAACCGTCGCCAACAGGCAATAAATGAATGTGAATTTGAGCATCCGATTCAACCACTGGCAAATGCTCCGTATTCAGCATCAAATTCGATTGGATTTCAACCGCACCCGACAATGTTTCTAACACTTTTTGTAATTTATCCTTGCCTTTGACGGGAATAAATAATCCCGAAGCACTCATACTCTGAGCAATTTTCTGATGTACTTCTTTGATTTTCAATACTTTATAACGGGTAGGCGATTCCTTAACGATTTGTAAAGCAGATTGCGTAATGGGTTCTGAAAAAGTCAATTCATAACCATTTTTTTGTTCTTTCGCAATCAAAACAGGCGATACTTCTATCAATTGTAGCGCAACCGTCGGCGATTTCATCAAAAATAGCAACGGATGCCCAACTAATTCAGGAATCGCTTTTTCCCAATCCATTGTATAGTCTTGCGCCCCATAGTAGCCACCATAAGATTGACTAATCGCTTTTGCCGCTTTGACATCTTGTGCCGTCATATTTTTGACTTCCCGATTTTTGACCCGCGCCAATGCTACATTGCGCCCACCAGACCAGCCCGCTTTGCCAAAAACCTGTTCTTTGGGCTGAATAGAGCGACCCTCAAAATCCAATAACCATACTAAACGCCCTTCATTTTCCTTTGCAGTTGAGGCAGATTTCAAATTAGAAAGCCCAATCATTGCATTCAATGCTGATTCCCAATCATCTACATATTCAATAATTCCTGTTAATGATTTGGTTTTTAAAACATTTAATGTTTTTTGCAATTCAGCTTCAAGCGTTTCATCACTCGGACGCAAGGCTGACAATATCGCTACCATTTCACTCGCTAACCACTTAAAACCATGCGTTTGTAAGTGGCTATAAAACAACATCAAATTCGGATCCTTGTCCAATTCTTTTCTATCTACCCAAAAAAGATTTAGAAAATAAAAAAAGTGGTGAATACTGAATGGCTGAGTTGGCTTTCGGGTAGATAACAAAGTCCGCGCCTCCGCTTTCATATTCCTCAAATTCACCAAAGTGGCAAAAAAATACAAATAACTGGAATCATAATTGGTTTGATATTTTGTGAAGACCTTATGATGTGTTTCGATTTTAGCAAATAAAGTTGGGTCGCCTGATTGCAACCAAATTAAATTCTGAATTAAGGCGGGTAAATGCAATAAAATAGCTTTTGAGTCTCCTGTTTCTTTGCGTACCGCTTTTTGCGTGGCGAGTAAAGCCGTACAAGCACTTGCATTATCGCCTTGTACTAAACAAAACCAAGCCGTATGATACACTTGTTTGAGTTCAGACATTAGGGGCATTAATAATTGTACACGCTCAAAGTTGCCTTGAAACATCGAAATTTCTGCTAATTCTTCTGCCAACACTTCACAATCTGCGGCTGCAAAATCTGTTAAATGATCAAAAATATAATCATAATAAGCAGGATTTGCATTTAAAGACAAGGTTCCTTCATACAAAATATGTTTTAAAAGGAAGGCGCGAATTTTTAGAGGACACTTATTCACCCAATTGAAATCAACGGGGTTTGGGAAAAATATTTGAATTACATCACTGGCTTTTTCATATAAATTATTTTTATATTGAAAAATCGCTTTCCAATTATTTTCAAATGCCTCCACCTTATCTTCAAAATAATAAAATTGCATTTCTCGTAAGAGCCGATAAAAATATTTCGGTTCGCTCCGCATGAAACTGAAATTAGAACCCGAAGTTGGTTCTGTTTTCCTCACACAGCGAATCAATATCGAAATGTCAGCATCTTTATTAAAAATTTCATCTAACAAAAACAGAGAAAAGGTGGGCAAAATTCGATACTCCCCGCTATTCAATGACATTAAATAACCATCTTTAAGTAATTGATTGAGAACGTTTTGACTATAACTATTGACTATATTTTTTTGTCCCAACTCATTCCGAAAGGCATTAATTGCTTTTGTAAAATACAGGTTATCAAACGGCTCGAAGATGAGCGCGGCAATTTTTACACCGATTTGAATTTCATAATCCAACTTTTGATAACTTCGATAGAGGTTAATTTGTAAAGACATCTTTTTAATAATAATTGTTTTTAAAATAAAAGTTTACCTATATTAAGCGCGAAAATAAGTGTTTCATTTACAAAAAATGCTATTTTTGAGCCATAAAATCAATTTAATGCTAAATCAGAGAAAAATTAACTGGGGAATCATTGGTTTGGGCAAGATTGCACGCAAATTTGCTGCGGATTTGCAACTTGTCCCCAATGCGACTTTACACGCGGTTGCTTCGACTTCGGCGGAGCGCGCTCATGCATTTGCAGCTCAATATCAAGTGCCGCATGTTTTCGAGTCTTATGAAGCCATTTTGGATTGTCCCGATTTGGATGTGGTTTACATCGCAACGCCACATCGTTTTCATTGCGAAAATACTTTAATGTGTTTGTCTCGGAAAATGCCTGTTTTATGCGAAAAGCCGATAGGTATGAATGCGTATGAAGTGCAACAGATGATGAATGCTTCGATTCAAAACAAAACGTTTTTAATGGAAGCATTCTGGACGCAATTTATTCCTGCATTTAAAAAAGCGATGAACTTATTACAATCGGGTGTTATAGGTAAACCATTGAGTATCAAAGCTGATTTCGGATTTGCCGCGCCTTTCGATGTTGAAAAACGAGCGTTTAATAAAGATTTAGGAGGTGGTTCTTTATTGGATATTGGACTTTATCCTGTTTTTTTGGCGTTGGAAGTTTTTGGCAAACCCATTGATATTCAAGCATTTGCACAATTTTCGACAACAGGAGTAGATGCCACTTGTGCGATTTTGTTGAAACACAATCAAGGTGAGATTTCAATGTTGCATAGTACTTTTACGAGTTTGACGAATACGGAGGCATATATATATGGTGAGCATGGGACGATTCATATTCATCCGCGCTTTCATCATCCTGAAAAAGTGTCGTTGCAGGTGCATGGAAAGCCGTTGAAGGAGTTTTCAATGCCGTATAATGGAAATGGTTATCAGTTTGAAATTGAGGAAGTGAATCGTTGTTTGAAAAAAAATGTTTTAGAATCTTCGTTACTGCCCTTATCGAAAAGCGCGTTATTAGCGGAAACATTGGATAAAATTCGAGCGAAAATTGGATTAGTTTATCCGAAACATGATTTTTTAAACATATAGGTACACAGGAGACATAGATTTTTAAACACTTCCTTATAGGTGTAAAATATTGAAAGACAATAACTTCTGTTTCACATGTACCTATGTATTTAAGAATCTATGTTTCCCATGTACCTATGTGTTTGCAAAAATCAATGATTTCTTGTATTTTTGACGGATGAAACCGTTGCCAACGCGCCTCTTTTCTAAACCAAGTTTCTTGCCGTTTAGCGTAATTGCGCGTATGCTGTTTTACTTTTTCAACCGCCGTTTTCAAATCACATGCTCCATCAAAATAATCCATAAATTCTTGATAACCAACTGTTTGTAACGCATTCAAATGACGAAAAGGTTCAAATTGTTTTGCTTCTTGCAATAAGCCATTTGCCATCATCCTATCAACGCGTTGATGAATGCGTTCATACAAAATGATTCGATTCCAATCGGTCAAAATATAAATAGGTTTAAATGGGCGCGAAACTTTTTGTTTATTTTGAAATGAAGAAAACGGTTGCCCTGTCCCGCGACAAATTTCCAAAGCGCGAATTAAACGATGTGGATTATTCAAATCCACTTTTTCATAATAATTTAAATCATTGATTTTCAATTCATTCTGTAACGGAATGATGCCTTCCGTTGCAAAAAGCTGCTCTAAATCCAATCTAATTTGTGGGTCAATGGTTGGATATTCATCTAAACCTTCACAGACGGCGCGAATATACAAACCTGTGCCGCCTACTAAAATAGCTACATTTTGTTTTAAAAAAATCTCATTTAACGCGGCTAATGCTTCTTGTTCAAAACGACCCACATTATAATCATCTTGAATAGAAATGTGCCCGACCAAATAATGTTTGGCGGAATCCAATTCATGATCGGTTGGTTTGGCAGTTCCAACATTCAATTCTTGATAAATTTGGCGGCTATCTGCGGAGACAATTGCCGTTTTGAAATGTTGCGCAAGCGCAATGGCAAGTCCTGTTTTGCCTGAAGCCGTCGCGCCGCCGATGACAATTAAGTATTTTTCTACTGGATTCATACCGCGAAAATAAAAAAAAACTTTACATTTGCCACGAATTACAGGTATTTAAACGATTTTTTTTTATCTAAATTTGTAAAAATTCGTGCAAATATGTGTAATTCATGGCAAAGATAAAATTTGCAACATCAACCGTTAAACTATATTTTATTTTGTATTTAGTTTTGAATCAATATGTTATACTACATTGCACGCCCTTTGGGTACTTTAGGATTAAAAGTATTTTATAAAAAAATATATTTTTCAGGCGCGGAAAGAATCCCTGTCGGCAAACCAATGTTGATTGCCTCGAATCATCCCACCGCGTTTTGTGAACCGATAACGCTCGCTTGCGTTTTGAGCGATGTCGAATTTAATTTTATTACACGCGGCGATATTTTTTCCAAACCGTTTTATCGGAAACTGTTAGAAGGTATGAATATGATTCCAATTTTCCGATTTCGGGACGGTTATGCGCAGTTAAAAAATAATCAGGCAACAATGGATTACGTTTATCAGGCGTTAGCTGATAAAAAAGCGATTCTAATCTTCCCTGAAGGCACGACGCGAACTGCTAAAAGGTTGCATCCGCCCCAAAAAGGAGCTGCACGCATGGCATTTGGCAATTATGCGATGCATGGCGATTTGGATTTGCAAATTGTTCCTGTTGGCATCACATACACGGATGCGCATACGTTTCGGTCTGAGATTTTAGTGGAAGTGGGAAATCCGATTCCATTGAGCCGCTATTACGATACGTATAAAGAAAATCAAAATAAGGCAGTCAATCAACTGACAGCAGATATTTTTAAGGAGACAGAACCGCTTTTAGTAGTCATTCAAAAAGAAGCAGATGAACCATTGGTGGAACATTTGTTTGAATTGTATCGAAATACGTTTCCAGAAACCGAAGTTTTCCCAATTTTCAAAAAGAATGCACGGCGTTTAGATGCAGAAAGAGAAATTGCAAATAATTTTTATAAGCAATTATCCGATACACAACGCATTGATTTGAAAGAAGATGTAAATAATTATTTTCAAACTTTGTCAGATGCCAACGTTACTGATTTTGCGGTGGCACAGCCGTATCATGCCACACTTTCTAAAACGATTGCTTTGGCACTTGGATTCGTGCCTTTTTGTATTGGCTACGCACTGCACTTTCCGATTTTTGGGTATGCACGACATGTCTGTAATACGCGTGTGAACCAAATTGAATTTAAAGCACCTGTTGCGATTGGTGTAGGTGTAGGCATGTTTTTAGCATCATATTTTGTTTTTTTGATTACGTTATTGATTGTAAATAAACCAATTGTATGGGCATTTGGGCTATCCATACCGTTTTTAGGATTTTATGCAGTGTTGTATTATGATTATTGGAAACGGTATCAAGCGAGTCGCGCCGTACATCCGATTCCAACCTCAACCATCGAAAATTGGCAAGCGCAACGCAATGAATTGTTGGAAAGAGTGCGTCGTCCTGCATAAAAGTAAATTCATAAATATTCAAAAATGAAAAATTTACATTTAATAAAAGGTGATTTTCAATTGACTACAGATCCAGACCGAATGGAGTTGGCTGTAATTCATCATTTTTTAGCCCACCAATCCTATTGGGCTAAAAACATTCCATTTGAAGTTGTTAAAAAAGCGGTTGAAAATTCACTTAATTTTGGCGTTTTTCATGCAGCATCTCAAGTTGGCTACGCTCGTGTCATTACAGATTATACGACAATAGCATATTTGGGGGATGTATTTGTGCTACCTGACTATCGAGGGAAAGGACTTTCTAAATGGTTAATGGAAAATATTATGAATCATCCTAATTTGCAAGGGTTACGGCGATGGATTTTACTTACAGCAGATGCACATGAATTGTATAAGCAGTTTGATTGGAAACAGATTGACAAACCAGAACGTTATATGGAAAAATGGAATCCAAGTGCATATCAATAAAATTTATTCATTCATTTGATATTTAAAATGCTGACTATGAATGTTTTAAATATTAAATCCCGCTTTGGAAAAAGGAGATACGACGGGCGAACGGATGCGAACGGATTTATTGGGTACTAATGTCCAAATTTTAAGCAAAAAATCAAAAAAATCCGTTTGTCTGTGCCCGATTCGCCTCATCTGTTCTCGCATCGTATCTCCCTTTTTTCCAAAGCGGCAATTGCTGTTGTATCATAATTTTCCAGAACTGAAATCCCAAATCACGACTTCCCAAATTTTATGGCTCACAGCATCAAAATAACGATGCAACGTTTGGAATCCAACACGCCGATGTGCTGCGATGGAACGCAAATTATCTGCGGCAATTTCAGTCACAACAAAGTCATAACGGTCGGCGAACCAATCCCGATGTTTTGCATAGAGCGCGTCGAAGACCCCTACGCCCCGATAACCTGCGCGTACACAAACTTGTCCCATCACGTAATAGCGATAGGTAATCAAAGATTTTCCATTGAAGGTCAATTGATTAAACATATCTAACAATGGTAACATGAGGTCAATTGTTTGACAAACGTTTAAAGTAGCCATCAATGCGTAACCGACAACTTGCCCATTTGCAAAAGCGGTTGGCTGCGGTTCATCGTGCATCATACGCTGCAAAACCGCATTGGTATATGGAAAACTTAAATATCCTTGACTTTGCTGTGTCACAACATCAATATTGTTTTTAAGATTGAGTCGTTGCAGAGCCAATAAATTATCTATTTGCTCGTTAGTGAGCATGGCAATTTTAAACATGGTCATCTTTTTTGCGAACACATAGGTATATAGGGAACATAGTTCTTTGATTTTTAATAACCTGTGTCTCCCATGTCCAGAGGTGTTTGCAAAAGTACATAAATGTTGAATTATCCAACTAAAAAAATTATATTTTATTTATTTGCAAAATACTTATATCTTTTTTAACAATTCGCCGTCATAAATGCAAAAAAATTTGCATTTATAATGTACTTTTGTGCAATTTTGCGGACAAACGTTGAATGCAACGTAATTACACTGTTCATTCGACAACTTAACTTTATTAAAATCCTACGCTTCGATGAAAAAACCCGGTAACAAACTCCCGAAAATATTGATTGTTGATGATGAAGCTCCAATTCGCCGTACTTTTAAGTCCGTTTTAGAACTGGATTATGAGGTGGATGAAGCGCCTGACGGGCTGGAATGTATTGCCAAATGTAAAAAAGAGACTTACAGCCTTATTTTTTTAGACATTCGCATGCCGCGTATGGATGGCATGGAAGTTTTGGAGCAGTTGCAGGAAATTTGTCCTGATACGCCGATTGTTATGATTTCTGGTCATGGCAATATTGAAACGGCAGTCGAAGCGGTTAAAAAAGGTGCGTTTGATTTCATTCCAAAACCGTTGGATTTGAATCGCATCTTGATTACGATTCGAAACGCATTAGATAAATCGGTGTTGGTGACGGAAAATAAGACGATTCGCCGTAAAGCGATGACTCAAGCCCCGCGTATTCCTGAAATTGTGGGTACTTCGGCGGCGATTATGCGCGTCAAAAAAGAAATTGACCAAGCGGGCCCGAAAGATTTAGCGCGGGTTTTGATTATTGGTCCGAATGGTTCGGGGAAAGAATTGGTGGCGCGATGGGTGCATGAACGCAGTCCGCGTAAAGATGGGCCGTTTGTGGAGGTGAATTGTGCGGCGATTCCGTCCGAATTGATTGAAAGTACGTTGTTTGGGCACATGAAAGGCTCATTTACGGGCGCGTATAACAATCAAGTCGGCAAATTTGAGTTAGCAAATGGAGGCACTTTGTTTTTGGATGAGATTGGAGATATGAGTGTTCAAGCGCAAGCGAAAGTGTTGCGAGCGTTGCAGGAGAATAAAATCACGCGAGTTGGGGGCGATAAGGACATTAAAGTAGATGTTCGAGTGGTCGCGGCGACGAATAAAGATTTGCGCGAAGAGATTCGCCGCAATAATTTTCGAGAAGATTTATTTCATAGATTAGCGGTGATTGACATTTATGTACCCGCGCTCAATGAACGCCGCGAAGATATTCCACAATTGTCGGCGCATTTTATGGAAATGGTGAGTCAAGATTATAATATGAAGGCGAAAACGTTCACGCCAGAGGCAATGGAAGCGTTGAAAGCAATCAATTGGACGGGGAATATTCGACAATTGCGGAATGTGATTCAAAAATTGACGGTTTTTTGTGAGAATTCTAAACATATTACAGAAGATCACATTTTGGATTACGTCACGCTGCGGAATGCGAGCCGTCAAGTACATGATTATAAAGAGTTATTTGACCAGTTCGATACGCTGACGCAATTGCACGAATACATTGATTCTGAATTCATTAAATATAAAAATCGTTTGATTACGATTAAACAGAAATGATGAATGATGAATGATGAATGATGAATTTAATTCATCATTCATCATTCATCATTATTTTAATTTTTATAAAAAATCCATTTTGCCAACTCTTTAAAAGTCACTTTTTTTCCATACATCAAAATCCCAATTCGGTAGATTCTGCCTGATAACCAAGTGAATCCCAATACAGTACCTATTAAAACAATTGCAGATATGGCGACTTGCCACATCGGAGGATTAAATGCCAATCGCGCAGGCATCACTATCGGCGAAAACAGTGGAATGATGGAAGTCCAAACGGCTAAACTGCTTTCAGGCGCGCTTACTGCCCGCATCGCCGCATAAAAACCAAACATTAAGGGCAATGTTATCGGAAAAGTCATGGCTTGACTTTCACCTACATCTTCGCCAACTGCCGACCCAATCGCCGCAAACACAGACGCATATAACAAAAATCCCGCAAAAAAGTAAAAAATCAGCATCGGAACGATGAACCACCAATTCATATTCCCTAATTCTGTAATGATTTGCCCAATTTGCAACGACACATCTTCTACATTTACATTTTGCGCCCCTTCGGGCAAATCAGGTCGTCCCGCTTTGGAGTTGATGCCCAACATTGGCATCACAAACGAAACCCCAAACATCATCAACATCCAAACAAGCATTTGAACCAAACCTGCCGCGCCAATGCCTAAAATTTTACCCATCATTAATTCAAAAGGTTTGACGGATGAAATCATGACTTCAACAATGCGGCTTGTTTTTTCTTCCATCACGCCGCGCATGACCTGTGTTCCGAGTATTAAAATCGTCAATAACAGCAAATAACCTAAGCCAAAACCCAATCCTGCACCGACCATTGCGGTCGAATCTGATTTTTTTTGAGTAGATTTAATATTTTTCGGCGCGAGCGACACGTCTGTATCTAATGCGTCGAGTTGTTTTTTGTCAAAACGAAGGGAATCCACTTTGAAATTGCGAATGCCATCTCCAATTTTTCTTTTGATGCGCATCGTTTGTTCTAAACCCAATTGTTCATCGGAATAATAAACAATTTGATGTTTATTAGCTGCCAAATTGCGCAATTTCGGAATGACCAATACGCCATTGTACGTTTTATTGCCTTTTTTGTCGGCAGTGGTTGCATTTTTGAGGTTTTCTAAAGATTCTGTTGGAAACAAAAAGTATAAATTACTTTCATCTTTAATAATTTTGTTTAAAATATTGCCTTCATCGAGGATAGCGATGCGGGTAATTTTATCGTCTTTCGCAGAAAAAATAAAGGACGTAACCGCCATAAAAAGCAGAATGCCCAAAGGTGCTAATAAAGTCGTCAAAATAAACGCACGACTGGTGACGCGTGTAATGAATTCGCGTTGAATGATGAGCCAAATTTTTTGCATAATTGATAATTTTTGTTCAAAATTGACACAATTGCAATCAAATTGGAATTATTTTTAGACCAATGAGAAAACAATTTAGATGAATTTTTATAAAAAGCTCCTTTGGGGAGAGATGTGTTTGTTTTTTTGATTTTTTGCAAAAAAACAAACACATCTCTCCTCACCACCCCTCTTGTGGCGCGAAAATCTACTTATTGCAAATAATTCGTGAAAATTTGTGAAAATTCGTTTCGGAATAATTGAAAAGGCATTATATTTGCGTTTGGAAATTCAAATTAAGAAAAGATGGCAAAATATCAGCATATAATTATTAGCATTATTAACATCGTTCACGGATACAACCGTTGAAGGAGGTGACTTTTGCTGATAAAAACGCAATGCTCCGACTCGGTTGTAACGAGTCGGAGCATTTTTTTAATTTTTCAATCTAAAAATGTCAAATAATGGAAAAAATAAGTCATTTATCGCAATTAGATTTAACAAAAGTTTATTCTTACGCCGATTATTTGCAATGGCGATTGGAAGAAACCGTCGAATTGATTCGAGGTATTATCTTTCCAATGGCAGCCCCTGGCACTAAACATCAACAAATATCTTTTAGATTAGGCGGTATTTTTTACAATTTGTTTGAAAACAGCCCTTGTCAAGTGTTCATTGCACCTTATGAAGTGCGATTATTGGATTCAACGAAGCAAGTGAATCAAAGCAAAAATATTTACACCGTTATACAACCAGACTTATGTATTGTCTGTGATGCTTCAAAAATTGATTCGCAGGGTTGTATAGGTGCGCCCGATTTGATGGTTGAAATTTTATCACCTGGTAATTCTAAAAAAGAAATGAGTTTTAAAAAACAATTATATGAAGATAATGGAATTCCAGAATATTGGATTTTTGACCCTGACAGGGAAGTAGTTATTCGATTTAATTTAGATAAAGCGTCAAATCAATATGGTCGTCCTTTGATTTTTATGGATAATGAAATCTTAGAATCTGAGGTGTTTCCAGATTTGAAAATAGATTTAAAGAAAATTTTTAAAAAATAATTGAAAATCAATTGATTATATGTCATATAGAACATTTAAAAACCTCAATCTCCCCGAAATTGACCGTGAAATTTTACAATTTTGGGAAGCAAATGAAGTGTTTGATAAGAGTATCAAGCAACGCGCACATCGTAAATCCTTTGTTTTTTATGAAGGACCGCCTTCTGCGAATGGCAAACCGGGCATTCATCACGTCATGGCGCGCACCGTGAAAGACATTTTTTGTCGTTTCCAAACCATGAATGGACATCGCGTCGAGCGCAAAGGTGGTTGGGACACGCACGGATTGCCGATTGAATTAAGTGTCGAAAAGGAACTTGGCATCACCAAAGAAGACATCGGCAAAAAGATTTCGGTGGATGATTATAACAAAGCATGTAAAGAAACCGTCATGCGTTTCAAAACGGAATGGGATAAAATTACCGTTCAAATGGGCTATTGGGTGGATTTGGAGAAACCTTATATCACGTATGAAAATGATTATATCGAATCGGTTTGGTGGTTATTGAAACGTTTGTATGATAAAAATTTATTGTATAAAGGTTATACGATTCAGCCATATTCGCCTGCGGCGGGTACAGGTTTGAGTACGCACGAGTTGAATATGCCAGGTTGTTACCAAAATATCAAAGATACTTCAATTGTTGCGCAATTTGATTTGGTGCATAATGAATCGAGCGAATTTTTATTTGGAAAAACGGATACACCTGTTTCAGTGTTGGCTTGGACGACGACCCCTTGGACATTGCCCGCGAACTGTGCTTTGGCAGTCGGTGAAAATATCATATATGTTTTAGTTCGGACGTTCAACCCCTATACATTTCAACCTGTGACGGTTTTGTTAGCAAAAGATTTGTTTAGAAAATATTTTGTGGAGAAAAATGATGGTTTAAAATTAGAAGATTATGTTGCGGGCGCGAAAAATATTCCGTTTAAAATCGTTTCAGAAGTTGTCGGAAAAGCACTTAAAGGATTGAAATACAATCAGTTATTAGCCTACGTCGCGCCGAAAGGCAAGGCATTTGAAATCATCATTGGCGACTTTGTGACGACTTCGGATGGTACGGGCATTGTGCATACGGCATCGGTGTTTGGTGCGGATGATTTTCGAGTTTGTCGGGAAAATGGCATTGCGTCCATCATGGTGACGGATGAAAATGGGGATGAAGCTCCATTAGTGAATCGGCAGGGACGTTTTGTGGCAGAAGTAACCGATTTTGCGGGCGAACCTGTTAAGGAACAATACCTTACAGATAGCGAAAAAAAATCATGGTTAGAAAAAAATCATACGGAACGCTACCTAACAGTGGACGAAAGAATTGCGATTAAGCTCAAAACCGAAAATAAAGCATTCAAAGTTGAGCGTTACGAACACTCGTATCCGCATTGTTGGCGCACGGGCAAGCCTGTTTTGTACTATCCGTTGGATTCGTGGTTTGTCAAAAGCACGGCGGCAAAACAACGAATGGTTGAATTAAATAAAACAATTCATTGGAAACCTGCCGCCACAGGTACAGGTCGTTTTGGACAATGGTTGGAAAATTTGCAAGATTGGAATTTGTCGCGTTCGCGGTATTGGGGCATTCCGCTACCGATTTGGCGGACGGAGGATAAAAAACAAGAGATTTGTATTGGTTCGGTTGCGGATTTGCAAAAAGCCGTGACGAAGGCAAATAAAATTTTGAATAAAAATCAAGAATTGCCCAAAGATTTTCATCGTCCGTACATTGACCAAATTGTATTGGTTGCCGAAAATGGAGAACCCATGTTTAGAGAATTGGATTTGATAGATGTTTGGTTCGATTCGGGCGCGATGCCGTATGCACAATGGCACTATCCGTTTGAAAATAAGGAAAAATTCAAACAAAATTTTCCTGCGGATTTCATTGCGGAAGGCGTTGACCAAACTCGCGGCTGGTTTTTCACGCTTCATGCGATTGCGGTGATGGCTTTTGACTCCGTAGCCTTCAAAAATGTGGTTTCAAACGGGTTGGTTTTGGACAAAGAAGGTAAAAAAATGTCCAAAAGTTTAGGCAATACCGTGAATCCTTTTGAAACAATTAGTAAATATGGTGCAGATGCAACGCGTTGGTATTTGATTTCCAATGCACAACCTTGGGATAATTTGAAATTTGATATTGAAGGTATCGGCGAAGTGCAGCGCAAATTTTTTGGCACGTTGTATAATACGTATTCATTTTTTGCTTTATACGCAAATGTTGACCATTTCAAGCATTTAGAACGTAGAATCTCACTGAGCAAGCGTGCTGAATTGGATAGATGGATTATTTCTTTATTGAATACGTTGGTGAAAGAAGTGAATGCGGATTATGCGGATTACGAACCGACAAATGCGGCGCGTAAAATCCAACAATTTGTAGATGAACATTTGAGCAATTGGTATGTTCGATTGAGCCGCCGCCGTTTTTGGAAAGGTGAATATGAACATGATAAAATCGCTGCCTATCAAACTTTATATGAATGTTTGGTGACGGTGACGCGATTGAGTGCGCCGATTGCACCGTTTTTCTCCGATTGGTTGTTCAAAAATTTGAATGATGTGACCCAAAAAGAGGCACATGAATCGGTTCATTTGACGGATTTTCCCGATTTTGAAACAAAATATATTGATTTGGGTCTCGAAAAACGCATGAATTATGCACAACGCATCTCTGGATTAATCTTGTCATTGCGCAAAAAAGAGAAAATCCGAGTGCGTCAACCGTTGCGGAGAGCGTTATTGCCGATTTTGGATGAATCGTTTATCGAAGAAGTCGAATCTATTAAAGATTTGATTTTGGCAGAAACGAATGTTAAAGTATTGGAATACGTGCGTGGAACGGAAGGTTTGGTTAAAAAGAAAATTCGTCCAAATTTCAAGTCATTAGGCAAGCGATTGGGTGCGCATTTGAAAGCATTGAGTGCGCAATTGGACGTTTTTGCTCAAAATGACATTAATTTGTTGGAAAAAACAGGCAAATGTCAATTAAATTTGAATGGAACGCCGTTCGATTTTACGACAGATGATTTTTTAATCACATCTGAAGACATTCCTGGTTGGCAATCCGCGTCTGATGGCGAATTGACATTAGCATTGGATTTGAACTTAGATGCTGAATTATTAGCCGAAGGCACTGCGCGAGATTTGGTCAATCGCATCCAAAACATCCGAAAAGAACGTGCATTCAATGTTACAGACCGTGTAACCGTGATTTTAGAGCGTCATGAAGCGATTCAAGGTGCCGTTGCGCACTTTGCGGACTATATTAAGGCGGAAACGTTGGCAACCGATTTAGTTTTGTCGGATGCGATGACGAGTCAGCCGATTGAATTGATGGATGGCGTGCGTTTGGGGATTGAAGTGGTTTTGAATTGATAGGATTCGCAAAATAAGCCACGAATTACACAAATTTTCACTAAAATAGAATCCCTATTCGTGAAAATCTGTGTAATTCGTGTCAAAAAAGATTAACTTTGCGTTATTTACCAATCAATTCTCATAATCATGGCAGGATATTCTTCTTATTCATTGAGGGCAGTCAAAAGAAAATTTGGTCTTATTGAAGATAAAAGTCATTTCACGATTGGAATCCCTCCTATCATACCGACCGATTTACTGGTACAAACCTTAGAACGAAATTTAGATACGATGGGACTTAATAACGAAAAATCGCGTTCCGAATTCGTAGTTGCACCGATTATGATGGAAGTAGCTTATCTGCATCGGGCGCGAGTGAGTGTTTATTCGGGCGAAAATTTGGAAGCAGATAAAAGTGAGGATTTGAATGGGGAATGTGATTTTATCATTTCGGGTATGCCGCGTTCTTCGACGATTGAAATTCCAATTATTTGTTTGGTGGAGTGCGAAAATGATAATTTGATGAGTGGTACAGGGCAATGTGTCGCGCAAATGCTTGGTGCGCAAATCGTGAATGAGCGAGATGGTAACCGATTACCTTATATTTATGGTTGTGTCACAACAGGTAATGACTGGAAATTTTTGAAACTGGAACAAAAAACAATTTACACGGATATTACAACCTATTATTTAAAAGATGTGGGTCAAATTTTAGGCATTTTCCAAAGGCTTATTGAAGATTTGACGCACTCAACCATATAATATTTTGTAAAGTAATGATTTTTGTTCTACACTACTGAGTTGTTAAAGTTGTAATATGTTTTTTTCCCGCAAATTTCGCAGATTTCTCCGCAGATTTTCGCAGAAAGAGACTCCAAAAGAAAAT
>JBEEMZ010000112.1:0-15254 GCA_041192405.1 Bacteroidota bacterium
TTTAATTAACGGAATTGAATTGTTACAAACGCTTCCCAAACGCCCTGCAACCATTATTACAACTGCATATAGTAATTTTGCATTTGAAGCATATCAACAAGATGCAGTGGATTATTTGTTAAAACCAATTTCTTTTCCACGTTTTTTGAAGGCAATTGAGAAAGCAAAATATTTTTGGAAATCCAATCAAGAACAAAAAAATATTAAAAATTCAATCTTGTTGCGTATTGATGGAGAAGCCAAAGAAGTTAAATTAGAACAAATTGTTTATTTTCAAAGCATTGGGAATTATGTTAAAGTCGTTTTTAATGGGAATCAAAAATCAGTCGTTGTTTATGATACGCTTAAAAATATTGTAGATATGACTCCTTCTGAACGTTTTGTTCAAACACATAAATCTTATATCGCAAATATTGATTATATTCAAAGTGTTGATAAAGAAAGCCTTTTATTAAAAGGTGATATTTCTATTCCGTTGGGGCGAAAATATGAGTTGATGGTTCAGAAAATTATTAAGTAATGTGAAACATTTTATTTGAATTAGGAATAACGGAATTTTAAGGAATCAAGGACACAAAAGTTCAATTTTACTTCCTTGATTCCTTAGAATTCCGTTATCCCTAATTCTTTAAATGCCTAACAACTGTTTATTCAAAGATTCATCTGTTCCCGCACTCGCAAAATCATCAAATGCTCGTTCGGTCACTTCAATAATATGATTTTTGATAAAAGGCGCACCTTCCGCCGCACCTTGCGCAGAAGATTTAATGCAGCATTCCCACTCTAAAACCGCCCAACCATCATAACCATATTGAGACAATTTGGAAAAAATACCTTTAAAATCAACCTGTCCATCGCCCAAAGACCGAAAACGACCCGCCCGATTTGCCCAATTCGCATAACCACTATAAACACCTTGCCGTCCAGAAGGATTAAATTCTGCATCTTTTACGTGAAATGCTTTAATTCTATCATGATAAAGGTCAATAAAAGACAAATAATCCAAACATTGCAAGACAAAATGGCTCGGATCATAATTAATACACGCTCTCGGATGCCCTTTGAGATAATCCAAAAACATTTCAAACGTCGTCCCGTCAAAAAGGTCTTCGCCAGGATGCAATTCGTAACAATAATCTACGCCGCATTCGTCAAAAACATTCAAAATGGGTTTCCAGCGTTTCGCCAATTCTTTAAATGCCGTTTCAATCATGCCCGCAGGACGTTGCGGCCACGGATACAAAAAAGGCCAAGCCAATGCACCCGAAAAACCAACATGTGAAGTTAACCCTAAATTTTTAGATGCTTTTGCAGCGTAAATGAGTTGTTGTTCAGCCCATTTGCGGCGTTTTTTTTCATTGCCATGCGTTTCAGCAGGCGCAAAACCGTCGTAAATCGTATTATACGCGGGATGTGAAGCAATCAACTGACCTTGCAAATGCGTTGATAACTCTGTGATAATCAAGCCTTTATCAGCTAATTTGCCTTTAAGCTCATCACAATAGGTTTTACTTTCTGCGGCTTTTTGAAGATCTATCACACGACCATCCCAAGACGGTAGTTGAACACCTTTATAACCTAAATGACTCATATAATCCGCAATCGTATCCAGCGAATTAAATGGTGCTTCATTGCCCATAAATTGGGCTAAAAAAATAGCAGGACCTTGAATGGTTTTCATTGTTTCAATTTTTTTTGCCCCGAATGACCCGAATTTGCTCAAATTTTGTCAAATTAAACCAGAATTCGAGCAAATTTGTGCAATTCGGGGCAAAATTATAAATTCTTATGATGGTCTGAATCGTTTTGGAATCCATTTTGTAAAATCAATTTGCAAAATTTTATAATCATTCATCGCTCGCCATGTCAAAATACCGCCAATCGGCAACATCACCAAACACGGAATCCATGCCGCCCAAATCGCTGGCACTGCTTGAACATCATTCAAATTTTTACAATAAATCATCGCAATCATATATAACATAAAAAAAAATATCGCAACCAATATTGGATAACCAAATCCACCTTTCTGCACAATCGCACCCATCGGCGCGCCAATGAACAAAAAGATAAAACAAATTGCGGCAATACTATATTTCAAATGCAATTCGTATATGAATTTTGATAAAGATTTACTCGTATTTGATAAAGACTGTATCGCCGATTCAATATTACTTTGAATGCCCCGAACAAAAGACTCTGCACGATTGCGAACCATCCCTTTTTGTTCGGACGAAACATAATCTATTGAATCAAATTGTACAACAAACCATTTAGACGGTTTCGCAAGCGGCACATTAGCAACCGCAGTCGCCGCAATAGAAGTCCCATTTTTAGCAAAAGGCGTTCCTGCTAAACGATGTTGCGACAATGAATCCATCACTTTGGCTTGCCGCGCATTGATTTTTTGAATCATACTTTGCGGTTTTGCTGTATCCATTAGGTGTTTTGTGGTATCTGTTTTGGCAGTTGTCATGGAAAGCACACTGGTATTACCCGCACTTGGCGCAGGAATGTCACTTGTTTTGCGTTTGAAAGCCCGATAATAATCTAACGTATTGACTTTCAACTCCATACAACGCCCACGAATGCCAATTCTTTCAATAGAATCAATCGCTCGCCTCAATTGACTCGTTGTAAGCATCTTTTGGTGCCCTTCAAATAATCTCGTATCTGTATTTTGTCGTTCAAATTGTGTTAAATCAAATATTTTTTGCCATGATTTGAATTTAATTCTCACAAAAGGATAATGTTTAACACCATCTCGATTATTCATCGTTTCTTGATATTGAATCCCATCTTTTAGGTTCATAACAATATATTGACGGTCTTTTGTGGTAAACATCTCTCCATTTTTTGCCATGATTTGATTGACCAAATCTGCATTGCCACTACTTTGATTGCCATAAATCATCACATCTTTCAAATGACGACCATCCGCACTTTTTTTACCAATGCGCATCGTGTAATCTTGAAATTCATCATTAAACACATTTTCTTCAAAAGAAAGGGTCGGTTTTGCCTTCCGAATATCGTAAAATCGAGAATGAAATTGCAAATTTGCCCAAGGAATTACCTTATCCGCCACGAAAAGCGAACCACACGCAATAATAAATGCAGTAATTGCCAAAGGGCGCATGATGCGCATCAATGAAATCCCCGCCGATTTTAAACCCGCTAATTCATATCGTTCCGCCAAATTGCCCAAAACCATGACACTCGAAATCAATACACCTAATGGCAGCGCGTTTGGCACCATCGTCATCGAAAGGTAAAAAACAAGTTCGGTTATCTCGAAAAAAGTTAACCCTTTGCCCATGATTTCGTCAATATAAACCCATAAGAATTGCATCACCAACACAAACAAGGCAATGAAAAAAGCGACAAAAAAAGGTGGTATAAAAGATTTGACCAAATATAAATCCATCTTTTTCATGCGACTTGTGAGCAAATTCATCACTTTACCTATCGTCTGGCTGATTAGATTCCATAATGTTTGGAATATATTTATTAAAAATATCATATATTTTACATTGATTTAAAGCAAATTAAGCAATCAAATTGGTCTTAACCGTAGGATATTCCACTCGAACATGATAAATACTTTTCAAGGTCGTTTTAAAAACGATTTTACACTGTTCCAACGCTTCAAAAGTAAGGGGCGAATTCACTAATTGACCATGAGCTATTTTATCTGCGATAATGCGTTCTGTCAATTGATCAATATTGTCAGCTGTTTTTTCACGTAAACTTTTTGCCGCCGCTTCCAAACTATCCGCAAGCATTAAAATCGTTTGTTCATTGGTACTCGGCAACGGTCCCGCATATTGAAATTTGACTTTATCAGTTGCATCGCCACCTTCTTTAAGGTGCTTGTTATAAAAAAATTCAACACAAGTTCTACCATGATGCGTTTGAATAAATTGAATAATCACTTCTGGCAGTCCGTTTTTTCGTGCCAATTTCACGCCATCTGTCACGTGATCCAAAATAATTTGCGCACTTTCTAACGCTGATATATGGGTATGCGGATTCGTACCTGATTGATTTTCAATGAAATACGTCGGCTTAATCGTTTTACCGACATCGTGATACAAGGCACCTACTTTAACCAATAACGCATTTGCACCAATAACCGTTGCCGCCGCTTCCGCTAAATTTGCAACTTGAAGCGAATGTTGCAACGTTCCTGGCGCATTCAAACTCAACGATTTTAATAAAGGATGGTTCAAATCTGACAATTCTGCCAACGCAATATCCGAATCAAATCCAAAAAAATTGCCAAATAACGGAATCAACGGATATGCCAAAAGGGTTAAAAAACCGTTCAACGACAACCATATAAAAACAGTCCAATTGATACTGCCCAAATTACTTTCCTCAATCAGCGATAAACAAAGGTAGCCAATCCCATAAATGAAGGTTATAAACGAAATGTGTTTAAAAAAATGACCCCAATAACGCGTTTGCATCCTGCTGAAAATCGCCGCAAAACCAGTCATTAATTGCAACAATATAAATTCATAACCTGGCGCATGAATTAAACCTATAATTAAAATGATTACAGTATGGGTTACCATTGCCAATTCGCGCCCATGAAAACTCCGAATCACTATCGGCGCAATGCAAAAGGGTACCATATATAGGTGTAAAACTTCAGCGACTTTGATGCCATAAGTCAAAAACGCGTACATCAGCACCCAGCCAATCAAAAAAACCGTCCAACGCAATTTTATAAATACATCTTGAACATGAAAGCGCAAATATAGTAAAAAAAGAAATAATATCATACTTGTCAATAGACAGTAGCCCGTCAATACTAAATAATATTTTCTATTAGAAATATTATCAGATTCGTATTGTTCTTTATATGAAACCAATTTTTGATACACATTCGCTGTGATAATGCTGCTTTTTGCAACAATTAATTCTCCTTTTGCCACTTTGCCACGTGCATTTGCAATATTATCAAGTTGTTCTTGTTTTAATTGCTTGGTTTTCTCCGCATTGACAGCGAGATTGGGCGTTAAAACGGATTCCAATAATGGGTACAAAAATTCAGATTCTTTAAAACGATTTATCAAAGAATCATTCAAAAAATCTTTAACTTTGTTTGGATTTAGAATATTTTGAAGCGTTTGCTTTTCTGCCGTGTTCCCGCGTAAAATGTTGATTACGAAGTCTTTATCTTTACTTTTGGTAAAGGTATCTTGTTTTAAAATGCCTTTTTTTAACAATTTCTCTGTAATATAATTGCCATAATCTTGATACTTATTGGCATTGCGCAACACGTCTGGAAATTGACCATCGCGCCGCGCCATTTTCAATTGTTCTTCAAACATGGCATGAAACAGCTTCTTGCGTTCCGCAATGACTTCCAAATCTATTTCATAAAAGGGCGAAAATTCTTTTTCTAAAACGGCTCTTTCTTCTTCTAATTCTTTTTTAGATTTCTGAATGGCAAAATCAGTTGCCGCAGAGAGGTCATCATATAACCAAACTTGCCCTTCCGAAAAACGATATTTAAATTTGGCATTTGTCGGAAATAAAAAACTTAATGCTGCAACAGCAACAATCGCCGTAATATATTTGGCAATATTCGGAATCGTTTTTAGAAACGCCAATAAGCGTTTTTTCATTCTATTTTTTTTAGAAATAATAAAATATATAATTTGCCGCTATTTTGTGCAATTTTACGAATTTTTGGATAATAATTCGTGAAAATTCGTGAAATTCGTGTCTTTTTTGCGATACGCGTGAAAAATTTTACCCTTTTTTAATTATGAAAAATATCAAAAAAAACCTCTTGGGTTTGGCGTTACCGTTGCTTTCAACGGCGGCTTGGTGCCAAACACCCTCCTTTGTTCTAGTCCCCAATAAAGGCGGACAAACCGTAGGCTATTCTCCCAATTCTGGCATTAAACTATTGACTATCAATGGTTTGCAATTCAAAGATTTGAATAAAAATGGCAAATTAGATAAATATGAAGATTGGCGTTTGCCTGCTGAATTGCGCGCTAAAGACTTGGCTTCGCAACTTTCTATGGAACAAATCGCTGGTTTAATGTTGTACAGTCGTCATCAATCCATTCCTGCGCGGGCTGGTGGATATTTTGCAGGCACTTACAACGGCAAACCCTTCCCGCAAAGTGGCGCGAAACCTGAAGAGTTGACCGACCAACAAAAAGTTTTTTTAGAAAAGGATAATCTCCGTCACGTGCTTATCACGACGGTTCAATCTCCTGAAATCGCTGCCAGTTGGAATAATCAAATACAGGCATTTTGTGAAGGGATTGGTCTTGGCATCCCTGCGAATAACAGTTCGGATCCGCGACATGGGACGGTTTCAAACATGGAATACAATGCGGGTTCAGGCGGTAATATCTCCATGTGGCCGAGTTCTTTGGGCATGGCTGCAACTTTTGACCCCGCATTGGTAGAACGTTTTGGACAAGTTGCCGCGACTGAATATCGCGCTTTGGGCATTACAACCGCGCTATCCCCACAAGTGGATATTGCGACCGAGCCGCGTTGGAATCGCACAAGTGGCACTTTTGGCGAAAATCCGTATCTTTCAGCAGCAATGGCGCAAGCGTATTGCGATGGTTTTCAGACTTCCAAAGGGGCGCAAGCCTTGAGAGATGGTTGGGGTTATGGCAGTGTGAATGCGATGGTGAAACATTGGCCTGGTGGCGGTTCGGGCGAAGCGGGTCGAGATGCGCATTATGGAATGGGCAAATTTGCGGTTTATCCGAGTGGTCAATTTGGGTTGCATTTTATTCCGTTCACGCAAGGAGCCTTTAAATTAAAAGGTAAAACTCAGATGGCTTCGGCGGTGATGCCTTATTATACGATTTCGGTCAATCAAGATACGAAGCATAAAGAGAATGTTGGGAATTCGTATAACAAGTTCATTATCAATGATTTATTAAGGAAAAAGTACAAATATGATGGCGTTGTTTGTACGGATTGGGGCATTACGGGCAACAAAACTCAAATGGATAATTTTGTAGGTGGGAAGCCACATGGTGTTGAACATTTGACGGTTGCGGAACGGCATTATAAAGTTTTAATGGCAGGTTGCGACCAATTTGGAGGCAATAATGAGGCAAAACCAATTTTGGAGGCTTACGCAATGGGCGTTAAAGAGCATGGTGAAAAATGGATGCGGCAACGCATGGAACAATCAGCCGTCCGTTTATTGAAAAATATTTTTCGAGTCGGATTGTTTGAAAATCCTTATTTGGATACCGAAAATACTAAAAAAGTGGTTGGCAACCCCGAATTGATGAAAGAAGGTTACGAAGCGCAATTAAAATCCATCGTTTTATTAAAAAACAAACAAAAAGTGTTGCCTTTAAAGGTGGGTAAAACCGTTTATGTGCCAAAGAAATTTACACCCGCTTCAAGGAATTTTTTGGGTGAAAAAATACCTGAAAAATTGGATTATCCAGTGAATATGAATATCGTTAAAAAATATTTTAATACAACCGATAATCCTGATGAAGCGGATTTTGCATTGGTTTTCATCAACAATCCTAACACGGGCAATGGTTATGATTCGACCGATGTGCGCAATGGCGGCAATGGTTATGTGCCGATTAGTTTGCAATATGGCGCGTACACTGCAACGGAAGCCCGTGCTGCAAGTCTTGGCGGCGGCGACCCAATGGAAAAGTTTACGAATCGCAGCTACAAAGGAAAAACGGTAAAAGCAACCAATATTACCGATTTAGGAATGGTAACAGAGACACAAAGCCAGATGAAAGGAAAACCAGTTATTGTATCTATTGCAATGGATAATCCAATGATTTTCAGCGAGTTGGATAAAGAATCTGAGGCAATACTCGTTCATTTTCGGGTGCAAGACCAAGCTCTTTTAGAGATGATTACGGGTGGGGTTGAACCCTCGGGTTTGTTGCCAATGCAAATGCCTATTGACATGATAACGGTGGAAAAACAAGCAGAAGATGCGCCAGATGATATGAAATGCCATCAAGATACCGAAGGAAATGTTTATGATTTTGGTTTTGGCATGAATTGGAAAGGCGTTATCAAGGATGCGCGAGTGACGCAATTTCCTAAAAAATAACCCATTTTAAAGTCAGTCAACCACGAATTTGCATGAATTATTGATAAAACTTCGTGCAAATTCGTGTAATTCGTTTCAAAATTAGCCCGCATTACTCAAACTCATCCGAATTTTTTTCTCCAAATCGGTAACGGTATCTTTAAAAATCAAGTCCGTATCCATCAAATCTTGCACCGCTTTACACGAATGTATAACCGTGCTATGATCCCGACCGCCCAATGTTTCGCCAATCGCTTTCAAAGAAGCATTTGTCATATTCTTCGCTAAATACATAGATAACTGTCGAGCAATCACGATATTGCGTTTGCGCGTGCCACCTTGTAATTTATCTAACGGCACTTTAAAATATTCTGCCACCAAATTTGTGATAAATTCAACGGTGATTTCCCTATTAATATTTTGTACAAAACTCTTAATCACTTCTTTCGCCAACGACAAATCTATCCCGCGCCGATTCAAAGACGATTGTGCAATCAACGAAATCAAGACACCTTCTAATTCTCGAATATTACTTTTAATGTTATAACAAATAAATTCTGTAACATCTTGTGATAACTCAATCCCTTCTTGACTCGTTTTGACTTCCAAAATCGCCATCCGCGTCTCCAAATCAGGCGATTGCAAATCGGCTGATAAGCCCCATTTGAATCTTGATATTAATCTTTCTTCCATCCCATCGAGGTCACGCGGAGCGCGGTCGCTCGTAAACACCAATTGTTTACCCGTTTGATGCAATTGATTAAAAATATGAAAAAAGATTTCTTGCGTTTTCTGCTTGCCCGCCAAAAATTGAATATCATCCACAATTAATACATCAATCATTTGATAAAACGAACTCAAATCATTGACAGCATTATTTTTAATCGCTTGAACGACTTGATTCGTAAATTTTTCGCAAGAAACATATAAAACATTTTTAGTAGTATCTCTCGCAACTACTTCATTGCCAATCGCTTGTGCCAAATGTGTTTTACCCAAACCGACATCTCCAAAAATAAACAATGGATTAAAAGAAGTCGTTCCCGGTTTTTTTATAATCGCCTGTGCCGCCGAACGCGCCAAACGATTGCAATCCCCTTCAATAAAAGAGTCCATCGAATACTGTGGATTCAATTGAGATTCCACTTTCACGCGCCGAATACCAGGGATTACAAACGGATTTTTGATGGTATCAGCATCAATCATATTAGGCATATTATCCCTATGTCCCGACTTAGACACCTCTCCATTTCGGGAAGGCGGTATCGTCGCAACGCCCAAAAAACTATTCATCGCCATTTCAGGACGCGGATTTGATGTCACAATTTGGTACTCTAAACGTCCTTTATCGCCCAACTCTTGACGCACTGCTACACGCAACAAATTGACGTAGTGTTCATCCAACCACTCGTAAAAAAACTTATTTGGCACCTGAATTGTCAGAGCCATCTGTTCCAAACGCACGGGTTTAATTGGTTCAAACCAAGTTTTATAGCTTTGTGCGTTGACATGTTTTTTAATCGTTTGGAGGCAATTGCTCCATATTGTCGCATGATCCATTAGCATTCCGTTCAAATTGAGGCGGCAAAACGCCCAGTTAAAAAATCTCCTTATGCTTTTTTTTCGCGGCAAAACCTTTCTCGTGGAATGTCATCAGACACTATCGAGTGATGTAAATACTTTAAAAAAACGTTTTTTAACGACAAAATAGCACAATAATAGTCCGAAATTAACCTCTTCTCGGAAGGAGAGTACAAAGTTGAATAAAAGATTTGTGATAAAAAAATCCTTTTTAAAACTTTTTCAAATTTTTTTTTTTGTAATGAATTTATCACTAATTTGGTGATATTTTTTCTCTTTTGAGCGATTATTCCACCTTTTTGACGAACCTAATGATTTTCAATGAGTTCTTTTTTAAGTATAATAATCACTAATTTGTGTAAACTTTTTGATGATACTTTTAACCGTTTTTTGACCAAAAATGTATAACAAATTGTTTTTTTTATTTATTTAAAACAAAAATTTGTCTTTAATAAATATTAATTTTTTATATTTTAAAATGCAAACAAATATTGTTTTGAAGATGATGTTTTATTAGATACATCTTTTTGTTAAATCTGTAATGCAGTCATTTTAAATGGGTTTAGGACGATTTGCCAATATAAATGTTTTTACAGTCGGCGCATTTTGCATCTCGACTTTTTTCAAAATAGACATCCAATCTACCCAACATCAAACCCGCCCAACCGACTTGATTAATCACCACAGGTGCCTCTTCAAGATTCTTGCGAATGTCGGGTTTATCCATGAATGTATGTGTATGTCCGCCGATGATTAAGTCAATATTTTTAGATTTTTCTGCTAAATGAATGTCACAAATTTTCGATTTATTGTCATTGAATTTGTAACCTAAATGCGATAAGCAAACAACATAATCGCAATTCATTTCTTTTTTCAAAAAAGTAGCTGTTTTTGTGGCGGGAGCAAGCGGATCGGTATATTGAGTACCTGCAAAATTTTGTTCAGCGACTAAGCCTTGCAACTCAATACCTACTCCAAACACTCCTATTTTTATGCCATCTTTTTGAAATATTTTATAAGGTTGTACTTTGTCTTTTAATAATGTGTTATTGAAATCATAATTGAGATTCAATAACGGAAATTTTGCATTTGGCAATTGTTTCAATAAGCCGTCCATACCCGCATCAAAATCGTGATTTCCAATCGTTGCGGCATCATATTGCATCTCTGACATCAATTTCAGCTCTAATTCGCCGCCATAAAAGTTAAAATACGGCGTTCCTTGAAAAATGTCGCCCGCATCAAACAACAAAACGTTTGATTCCTGTTTGCGAATTTGTTGGATTAACGCAGCGCGGCGGGCGGCACCGCCTAATCCTTGGGTGCGCGTACCATCCATCGGAAACGGGTCAATCCGACTGTGAACGTCATTCGTATGCAATATGGTTAGGCGGGTGATTTCAGGTTTTGCCACCGCTAATGCCTCCATTGGAAACGCGCCCGTTCCGACAAGCAGCGAACCTTGACCCATTTGTTTTAAAAAATGTCTCCGATTCATTTTTTTATAATTTTGACTCTTTCATCTATTTCGGCATCCAATAATTGTCCCGCTTTTGTCGTGTTCATCGCGCCTTCCAAAAACGCATCCCGCATCAATTTCGATAATTCCTTTCGTTTGACGGGCTTCAAAAAAAACGCATTATCGCCCCCATTTGCCACATAATCGCTCGTTGCTAATTTATAAATTTTACCATCGCGCAACGCTTCACCTTGTATTATAATATGGTGTGCTTTTTGATTTTCAATCTCATACGTCGCGCCCGCAACGGGCCACCCCCCTTTAAACGCCGCTAAATTTAACATTTGCTGAATCACCGCACTATCTGCGTCTAAAACGACCAAAAAATTATCAAAAGGCATTAATTCATAAATTTTGCCGCGTGTAATTTTCCCATTTGGTAAAGATTTAATCCGTAAACCATTGTGACCAAAGCAAGTAATATCTATTTTTTGATTTGAATACAAAGCCGTTTGACGATGAATCGTTTCCGCCGCCCAGATACCAAGTGGTGAAATGGGTTGAAAATGGAGTAATTCTTTGGCAGTCGTACCAACGATTTCATTCATTTCAGCATCCAATTTAACGCGATACCCCGAAATCAACCTTTCAAGTGCCGTGTCCGCAGGTGGTAACGAGTCCGCTTTTGCTAATTGGTAGTAACGCGTTTGCACATCTGATAAATAATGATGTATCGGTTTACAACCAAGCAAAAATAGGCAACAAATGATGCATATTTTCAAAAAAATCAAAAAGTAAGGGTTATTTTTCATACATATATCAACTTAATACCGATAAAACACCTTTTGGAAGGGTTGAAACCTTCCAAAAGGTTGATAAAAACGGTTAATAAACACCTTTTGGAAGGTTCAAACCTTCCAAAAGGTTGGTAAATTACGACATGACTTGTGTTGCTTCTTGGCGAATCGCCATTTGCGCTGTGAGCAGCGAATCGGCTTGTTGTGCTTCCAAAAATTCAAATAATGCTGCAATATAGACGCTCACATCCGCTTTAGGGTCTAATTTTTGGGCAATTAAATGTACAATTTCTGCTGTATGATCTCGTGCCACTTTGACGATACTCCAAAGATTTTCACTCACATAAATTTGTTGCGTAATATTATGTTCAAATTCTTGTCGAATTGCAATCAACATTGCGGTACGCAAATCATTCACAGTCACGCCGTCCGTTCCCAATCGAGCGACCAAATTTGGAATCGAAATGCGTTCGCACAAAAGCGATAACCGTTCATACGCTTGCAAACGCAAAGGCAAAGTGGTTTCGCTATTTTGTTTTTTGTTTTCCAAAAGTCGCAATTGATATTGACTTTGGAAATATTGTTTCAGCATCATCCAAACCGTGCCGCCAACGACCATAGCAGGAATCGAAATTTTTAATAATTCTAAGAAAAAAGCCTTCATCATAACGGATTGCGAATTGTGGATTGCGGATTGTGGAATATATTAACTATTTTCTGAATTCCGCAATCCGAAATCCACCATCCGCAATCCGAAATCATCATTTAAAGAACTGGGTTTTAAAAAGGAGTGCAAAGGTACTCCAAAACTTTCAAATACAGCACCAAAAAGGTTACACTTATTTTGTAAAAGAAGTGTTAACACCTTTTTAGAGTTGAACTTTCAAGGATTTTTAGAGTTTATAACGTCCGTGACGATTCTAAGAAAGAACGTCTCAAAAATTAATTAAAATTGTGTGCCAGATGTGCCTTTTTTATTGTAATTTTGCAGCGTGAACGCACCTAATGGCGAATTATAATTGAATATTTCAATAAATGGCTTAATTTTGAATATTTATTCAAAAAGAGTCTAAAAAATCCAATAGCAATGAGCGAAATCTTGGAAAAAACAGTCGCAGCACCTGTACAATTGACTTCGGGCGCGGTGAAACAACTGAAACTCATTATGCAACAACAAGGAATCCCGTCTGATTACGGTTTGCGAATCGGTGTCAAGGGCGGTGGTTGTTCTGGTTTTAGTTACATTTTGGGTTTTGATGAGCAGAAATCGAATGACGATGAGTTTACGATTGATGGCATGCGCGTTTTGATGCAAAAATCGCATGGGATTTATTTGCTGGGCATGGAAATTGATTTCGTAGAGGGGTTGAACAATCGTGGTTTTTCGTTCAGCAATCCGAATGCCAAATCAACTTGTGGTTGCGGCACGTCTTTTTCGGCTTAGATTTTTGACCGAACTGGTTTAAATGGTGGTTTCCAATTGGAATCGCCCACTTCCGTATGGTAAGTTTATGTACCCAAATATAAAATCCTGCTATCTTCGGATGGCGGGATTTTTTTGTAACGTTTATTGAAGTCCAGTTCCGTCGGGCACATAGACGTGTACATCTATAATTTTTTCTGTTTTACAATCGTAACGAATCGTCAGAGGATATCCACGAGGGTGCTTAAATTGCATTGTTTTCTTATCTAATGCTCTTTTATCAGTCAATAAGTATATATAACCAAAACTTAACACACATAAGGTATCTTTGGGAGTACCAATATTTATTGGATAAGCATCTTTCGGATTAGAATGAATAGACAACGGAAATAAGTTTTGAAAATCTTTTTTATGGAGTTGTTGAAAACAAATTTTAGTTGCATTCACAAAACTATCTAATGGAACATCTGTCAAATACGTGCTATCGTTTTGGGATCTATACGCATAAATGCCTTTAAATAGATGTTGCGATAATCGTTTTTTGAAGTCTACACAAGACTCAACTTGAATATTATCTGCTGCACGATACGTTTTACAGAAAATATAACTTAATGTTAGAGATAAAAATATTATTTTTTTCATATTCATATTAAATTAAGGTTTGCTTTGGTAGGTTCTCATTTTGCAGAACCTACCAAAATTTAGATTTTATTTTTAAAATAAATCAAAGTCCGTTTAATCGGACTACCTTTTTATATGAAATTTGATTTCCATACCTAATTACAAGAATATATACACCATTTTGAATATCAGATGTATCTATCCCTAATCGCTTTGCGAATACAATTTTTCATATTTTCGTCCGTAATGCTCGTATGCAATTTGTACGTGTAACCACTCTATCTATCGAATTAGCGTACAGTAATAAGTTATTTTTGTAATATTCGCCCGTTATAGGACGATTCCCGTACACTTGGGCGCTGCATATGGAATCTTTAAGTCGCTTAGTAGTCCATTACTTTGTTGTGTTTCTATATTTTGAACATATAATGCGCCCGAGCCTGGTGGTTGAGTTAAATAACCAAGACCAGAAACGACAGACGAATCAATCCTTGAAGGTAAAGTAAAAATAATACTGGTATCACTCCAGTTGTTAATATCATATTTATCTAAACTTAGATAAGTATTACCGCCATCATCAGCACTCAAAATAAAGACTTTTCCGCCATTTAGAAAATTCTTACCTTCAATTTTTACCTTTTCTTTGATACCTGCTGGTACTATAGCACTATTAGTAGTGAGTGAATAAATGCGAGTAATTTCGGGGGTACATGTCAGACCTATTCTTAGTGCTGTCAAAGCTACACTTGAATAAGGTGAACTTGAATTTGAAAGTGCATTAGCGGTTAACGTAAAAGTTGAATAGTCTGGTGCATTTGGAAAGGAGTCCAATCGAATTTTGTGTTCATTTCCACATTTGAAAAACGGAATTTTTACGTGTATTATGGACTTTGCCGAATTACGTAGTATTTGTGTCCGATTACTTGCATTTGTTAAGGCATTAATACGAATCTCGTAAGTACTATCACTAATATGACGAGCATTTGATTGATAGACAGTTGAGGAGAAATCAGATGTTGAGGTGAGTAATACAGATGGAATATCACCAAACGTTGTTTTATAATATTTAAATCGAAATGTAGCTTTTTCTAAAAAGGTTAAATCATCATTTGCTTTCACTTGAACATTGAATTCAAAAAATAAGTTGGGATAGGTTCCTGTAATCTCTAATGAATTCAACGAATAAAGCAACTGGTTTCCTGCTGCTAAACTTGCAACCACTTCTTTCTCGTCGGCTTCAACAACAGGAGTGGGGCAACTAAATCTATTATTATTCCATGTATGAGGATTAAAAGTAAGGTC
>JBEEMZ010000113.1:0-15114 GCA_041192405.1 Bacteroidota bacterium
ACCGCCTTGCTCATCAGCGCGTCAGGATTCTTAATTGCCTGAGACTCATCGAGAACGATATAATTAAATTTTATCTTTATCAACTCATCAATGTCCGAACGTACCGCGCCATACGTGCTAATAATAACATTTTTTGTTTTAAATAATTCTAATAATTTGCTTCTTTGCTGCCCGTAATAAATCAAAATTTTCAAATCAGGCGCGAATTTAGCACATTCACTTTGCCAATTGAACACCAATGATTTCGGCACAATCACCAAATTCTGGCGGTCAGGTTTGGTTTCGGCTTGATGTTGAAGGAATGAAATCGCTTGTAACGTTTTGCCCAAACCCATATCATCTGCCAAAATGCCCCCCCATTTAAATTCCTCCAAAAAGTTTAACCAATTATAACCAGATTGTTGATACGGGCGCAAATTGGCTGTAATGCCTTTCGGCAACGGTTTATCCGCAATAGATTGAAAATTTTTCAATAACTGCTTTTTTTCATATAATTTTTGCAACGCATCATTGCCATCAATTTCACTATATAAATCCTCAATCAGCGAGAAATGCAGATTCGAAAATTTTAATTTATCGCCTTTGACCGTTCCAAATTTGAGGGCGGCAGCGTATTTATCCAACCACTCTTGCGGCAAAATCCCTAATGTCCCATCCGACAATTTAACATAATGTTGATGATTGAAAATCGCTTTGCGCACGTCTTTCAATGCCACACTTTGGTCTCCAAAACTAATCGTCATTTCCAAATCGAACCAATCAATCCCCGACGAAGCGCGAATATTCATTTTTGCCCGATTCGGATTATATTTGATTTTGGTCAATTGCGATAAACCAAAAATTTCAATATTTTGTTCTTTAATTTTTTCAAATGCTGCGAAAAACCATTCATTTTCAAAGAGTTCGTTAATATTCAAATGAAAAAAAGCAGGATTTGAATCCTTCTGAATTTCAAAGTTAGGGTGCAGGGTCTCAAAAAAATATCGAATTTGGTTTTCTCTTTCAGCATCTCGATAGATGATTTCAAAGTCCTTATCCTGTTCAAAAACCAATTGTTTTAAGTTGCTATTGTACTCCAATTCTTTGGATTCACTGCCCGATTCATACACAAAAATCGGTGTAAAAACCAATTCATCCTTCATGCCAGATTTATCCGTTGTTTCGCTGAGGTACAATTTGCATGACAAATTGGCAGTTCCTTCATTCAAATCTACGGGCATATCGAATTCAACATTGTGCAAATCCATCAAAGGCAATATCAATTGACTCAAAAAAGGAGCCAAATCATGCTTCCGAATTCGCAAACGACTCGCTTCTGGAAACAATAAGTTTAAAGTTTTGACTGCCGAAGCAGCTAATAAGATTAACAAATTTTGGTAAGGTTCAAAATATAACCACGTTTGCCGCATGCGCGTAGGCAAGTAATCGAGCAATAAATCGCCTGCTCTTACTTTGGGTTCTAAAACGCAAAAACCATTTTGTTCAAACAATCGAAATTCTAATTGTGCAGGAGTTGGAATCAGTGTAATACTTTGTAACTCACTCAATTTCAATGCATTAAGTGCGCCAATGTGAGACAAATACACTTTTTTATCAGCTAATAATTGAAAAATTTCTTTCAACATTTCGCCTGTTTTCTCTATAAAAGCAACTTTTCCTTCGTCTGATAATTCGTGAAAATGGACATGATGTACATTATTCGTATAATTCAAACCTGCCACAACAGGCTGACCAGGGTTCGGATTATACTTGCGCGCCAGCTGAATGCCTAATTCCGATTCTTGAAAAAGTTGCAACAATTTAAACAATTTGCTATCACTGTTATCCAAAACACCTGCATCCCCCACACTAAACGTTGCGTAACGCAAATCCGATGCAAACTCCGTTAAGCGACCTGCCAATTTGTCTTTTTTCCATACAGCCCGCACAGGTCGAATCGAGGTTTCAAATAAATGACGTTTTGCCTTCGTTTTTTGAAACGGGTCGCTACCCACAAAAGTCGTATCTTCCACAGGATGCGGAAACCATTTGACCACATAAACCAAAATCGGCACTTCACGGTCTTCAACAACAGGTTCTAACGTCGGAATTTCGCGGGTTCGGTTGCGAATCGAAGCCGATAAATCCTTCATTTGGTACCGCATATCTGCCCAATCTTTCGATTGAACAATTTTATGTATGGAAGAATCTCTCAAAACCAATTTTAATTCTCCATAATCCAATCTAAAATCAAATAAACTATTGATGCGCTTATCCGCGAGCGTATAACCATATTCTTCTAACAATTCATTTTTTTCATCCGTCAAATCTCGAATCCGTTCAAAAGGCAACTCCCCGTACTGCCGCACTAAGCGAATAAACGCATTCACCTTGTGCCCGCACAGTTGCGAAACGGTTTCAGAACAATCACAAGCGGTCAGAATTTCGTCTTTTTTGCGCGTAAAAGCGACCGTATGTTCTTTTATTTTATATGTAACGACTTGTTTTTCAATATCTACGTCAGAAATAAGCGTTCCTGTTTTGAGATTAGAGGCGTGCAACCCATCCGAATAAGCCTGATGACTGCTATGCCGCCGCAAATATTCGACCGAAATACGGTCATTCGGAACCAACACCTGCGCCGCGTCATATTTAGGCACGGTGAAACTGTCGTGAAATTTCAGCACCGCCGCCACGATATGTTCACAAATGCCACTAATGCCTTCATATTTGCAGTTGCATTGCGCATAAATACTTGATTTATTAAAATCATGTATCGTGACGCGCTGTGTTCCCGTCGTTTGTCCACTCGGCACATTATACGTGACTTTCGCGGTAGCATAATCAATGCGTTGCTGCAAGATAGCCGCCGATTTGAACCGATATAATTGTTTACCAGACTGATACAAATTCGATTTTTCAATAAATCGTAATAAATAATCTTCCGCCATAAGCTGTTAGAATAAGATTCGACTGATGTTTACCAACAAATTATAATTTATGAATATTTTGAATATTGTAAAGCCGCAAATGTAATCAATAAAGTTGAGAATCTATAACATATTTTTATTTTAAATATTTTGCTTGAATGATTTGAGTTTAGAAAAAAATAAAAACAAAGGGAGCAAAATTGAACAAAATGATTTTTTTTCGTAAAAAAATCATTTTGTTCAATTTTGCTCCCTCTCTGCCTTTTGCGGCGCAACATTTTACAATTCGAGTCTAATTTTTCAACCAATCTTCTGGATTCGTCGGCGATTTATCCTGCCAAATCTCAAAATGCAATTCCGAAACGCCTTTCACCGTTGCAATTTTTCCGAGCGATTGCCCCATTTTAATTTTGTCATCTTTTTGAACTGTCACCGAGCCCAAACCCGAATACACCGTATAATAATGTCCATGTTTCAAAATCAAAACATTATGTTGACCCGACAAAAATTGCACACCCGACACCGTACCATCGCTCACCGCTTTGACCGTCGTTTCTTTCGCGCTTTTCAAACGAATATCAATACCCGAATTACTCACCATAACGCGTTGTAAATCAGGATGTTGATGTTTTCCAAAATGCTTCACGATGGTGCCAACCAAGGGTAATTCCATTTTACCTTTGTTTTTTTTAAAACTATTTGTTGCCAATTCTAAGGCAGCTTCGACAGCAGCGACTTTGGCAGTTTTGGCTGTTTTTAGAGCAGCGACAGGCTTTTTAGATTTGTCATCCTTTGATTTATCGCCTTTGACAGCAACAGATGATTCCGTAGGAACAGGCATAACGGATTCATTTTCAATGATATGCAATACCAAGTTGCGCAAAGCGGTTGAGTCAGAAGGGTCTTTTTGAAAAGCCGTCATACTCAAAAAGAGGGTCGAAATTGCAAAATACTTTAACATGATTTTTAAGTTTTATTTTCAGAATTCATTGCCAAATAAACACCATTTGTCCATCCAAAACCTTCTTGATTTGGATATTCGCCGCCCGTCGCCACAATATCTTCGCAAACATTATATTTTTCTTTCATCTTACCAAATTTATGATACGCTTTTTCGCAAGTCAGCATCCAACGTTGCCGAATTTTATGGGCTACATCCGTCTGCCGATACGCCTGCAACCCTTTAAACACAATCCATTGTAACGGAGCCCAACCATTTGGCGCATCCCATTGTTGCCCCGTTTGGCTAAAAGTTGTCACAAGACCGCCTGTTTTAAGAAATTGATTTTCAATGACTTGTGCCATCGCTGCCGCTTCTTCCAATTTTGCGATATGAAAAAACATCGGAAATGCTCCTGCTAAAGTACAACATTTTGACCTTTTTTGTTGCTTCCAATTGTAATCAAAATAAAAATTGTTTTCCGAATCCCAAAAAAACTGATGAATTGTTTTAATGCGCTGCACCATCCGACGATGATAGAATGCCATTTTGACTGCATCTTCATGGAAAGCATACATTTGAAACAACATTTTTTCCATGAAAAATAACAAACAATTTAAGTCAATTGGAAGTAAATCAGTTGTTTGAATCGTTTCCAATGAAACGCCATCCGCTAACCACCGACTACTAAAATCCCAACCCGATTCCGCCGCCGCCCGCAGATTTCGATAAACTGCTGCTGGTTTTTGAGCCGATTTTTCGGCGGTTTCGACATCTTCGCGCCAAGATTCAGGTCGCGGCGTATCATTTTCATCCCAATACCGATTTAAAATCGCACCATTCGGCATCCGCACCACGCGCTTAAAACTTGGATTTTCGGGAGTCACAATTTGCGCACCTTCCATCCAAAAAGCATATTCTTTTTCGAGTTGCGACTCGTAACGCTCTATATACGCATAAAATTTTCTTTTGATTTGAAAAGGCGTTGAATCCATTGGCAATTCATCCGCAGGCAGGTTCGCGTACATGCCCGCACGGAGGCAAATCATCAACATAAAAAACGGTGGTTGCGACCGCCCCAAATAATAATTTCGATTTCCATTTGGTATATAACCTTGCGAATCAATGAGATACGCAAAATTATCAATCATACTTTGAATCAAATCTACCTTGCCCGACTCCCGCAATCCGAGCATCGTAAAATAACTATCCCAATAATAAATTTCCCGAAATCGCCCGCCAGGAACGATGTACGGAAAGGGCAACCGAAGCAAAGTACCCTCATTTGGCGCATCGGCTTCTCGCGTCAACTGAGGCCAAAGTTGCTCAATATATTGAACAATGTTTCGAGTTGGGTCAAGCGGCAAATGTGCGTCCCTATTTTTGGGAATTTTGAAAAAATTGCGCACAAATGCTTGTAAATCAAATAGTTTTGAATTACGATTTGATTTAAAGTGATTATATGCTTCCTCCAAATTGATAGGTGGGCGGCAATCTAAAAAAGTTTTGCAATCATCAAAAACATGTTGTTTTTGAATTGCTTCAAAAAGCAATGGAATATCTTTTATATTCATTTTAAAAAAGTTTGAAATTAAAAATAATGCTCAATGTCGTCAAAATCGCAACTGTGACGACCTTTATAAAACGGACGGCAAAGCTAAAAAATACTGTCACAAAAAGCCCTTTTCGGCTCGTAAAAAAAGAAGTTTCCCCTTCAAATTTGTACTATCGGCACTAATATTGAATCTTTTTAAATAAGGATTCGTAAAATCATATAACATATATGTTTAAGTTTTATTTTATATAAACAATCTTAAAATATTGTTTATCAATTATTAAAGCATTTAACTAAAATCTCATAAAACCATTTTTTAATTGATTTTTGAAATTTGACGGATGAAGGAACACTTTAAAAAAATCAAAAAAAGCGTTGTCATCTTTTTCGGTCGAAATAAACGTTTCAAAAAGCCCAAAACCAAAAAAAATCCACTATCATGACCTACAATAAAATTACGAAACCGATTCAGATTCTATTAGTCGAAGACAATCCTGGCGATGTTCGACTTACGCAAGAGGCGTTTAAAGATGGGCGCATTCCTGTGATTATGGATGTCGCGCTGGACGGTGAAGAAGCTGTTTTTTATTTGCAACGCAAACCGCCGTATCAAAACGCGCCGCGTCCTGATTTGATATTATTAGATTTGAATATTCCTAAACGCGATGGTAGAGAGGTTTTAGAGTTTATAAAAAATGATCATCTATTGCGGAGTATTCCTGTGGTTGTGTTGACGACTTCGAGCGCGGAACAAGATATTTCTAAAACGTATAGTTTGCATGTCAATGCGTACATTAACAAACCTGTTGATTTTGACAAATTTTTTGACATCGTGCAGAAAATTGAAGATTTTTGGTTGATGACAGCGATTCTGCCAAGTTCGTTTCGATAATTGCAAATACATAGGGACATAGGAAACATAAATTATTAATTTTCAATATTTTACATCCGATGTCCTCTATGTCCCTCTGTGTTTGCAATAATTAAAATATAAAATTTACCTATATTTAAGAACTTAATTTTTTTTTCTTCGTATTGAATTCAAGTTTAAAACTTTTCGTTTTTCATTTTACCTAAAAATATGCCATGAGCGTTAAACCTACCAATATTTTGTTGATAGAGGATAATCCCGCAGATGTCGTTCTCTTTAAAAATGCGATGAAAGATGCAGCATTTCGATACGAATTGTTGCAAGCAGATTCTCTTTTCGAGGCTTTTGACATCATCAATCGCCAAGATGTGGATATTGCGATGTTGGATTTATCCCTTCCTGACTCCCAGGGTTTCAAAACTTTAAACCGATTTACCGAAAGTGTCAATCATTTACCTGTCATCGTGTTGACGGGCGTGAATAACGAAATCGTTGGAAATCAAGCGATTAAAGCAGGTGCGCAAGATTTTCTCGTCAAAGGACAATTTGATGGAAAATTATTAGGACGTTGCATTCGCTACTCCATGCAACGGTTTCGAGATAAAATGTCTTTGCAAACAGCCGTTAATGAATTGACTGTCAATGAGAAACGAATTGTTAAAGCACAACAATTAGCGGGTTTTGGCAATTGGGAAATGGATTTGGTTTCCAATGAAATGCTTTGGACAGAGGAGATTTTTAAAATTTTTGGCTATCATCAAAATGGGATTTCTACGGGTTTGTCGGATTATTTGAGTTATGTGCATTTGGAAGACCGTCATTCGGTCGAGGATTTTTTCGACAAAGCAACGAAAGATGGACAATTACACAAAATTGAACATCGAATTGTGGTAGATGGCACGAGCATCAAGTATCTTTCGATGCATGCTCAAATTTTTTATGAAGAAATTTCACAACGATTGCTTTTAGTGGGCGGTATTCAGGACATTACAGAACGCAAATTACATGAACAATTGCTCATGGAGCAAAATATATCTCGTCAAACGTCCCTTTTGAAAGAGGAAGTTTTGCAAGATATGAGTTTTCATATTCGCACCCCGTTGTCATCCATTGTGAATTTATTATATTTGATTGAAACGACAACGATTAGCCCGCAACAAAAAGAATTGGTGGAAGGAGTGAAAACCTCTGTGGATGATTTGTCATTGATGATTAACAATTTGTTGAATTTCTCGATGCTCGTCGCACAAAATATGAAGTCTGAAAATGAAGAATTTTATATTGGCGCGTTCTGCACGGGTTTGAAAAAGGTGGTTCAAATCAAGGCAGATAATGCTAAAATCAATTTAAATTTTTCGATGGCGGCGGATTTGCCTGATAAAATTGTGGCGGATTCCAAAAAAATTACACAAATTATTTATAATTTGATGGATCACGCCGTCAAATATACGCCCGCGAATGGCAAAATTGATTTTTATATTGGCATGTTTGCGGATTCTGAAAAGCAAACGCGTTTACAAATTCGGATGAAACATTCTGGCAAAGGGTTGACTTCGGTTCAAATCCGTGAGTTGATGGAGGAAAATCGCATTTTGGAAACCTATAAAAATGACGCGCCTGATGCCGATAAACAACCACTTGGACTTGCGATTGCGGGCAAATTGACCAAAATTTTGAAAGGTTGCTTCCAGATTTCCAATCGTTCGACGGAAATGACGACTTTTGAAGTGGATTTCCCTGCGAAATCAGTGAAATTAATTGCTGCCGACAGTTCCGCGCCAGATTCGCCGTTGAAAATTTTGTTGGTAGAAGATCATTTCTTGAATCAAATGGCAACGAAGAAAATTTTAACAGGTTGGTCGCCGTTTGTGACGGTGGATATTGCGGAAAATGGTTTGGTTGCGGTCGAGAAGTTTAGAGCGCATAAATATGATGTGGTTTTGATGGATATTCAAATGCCTGTGATGAATGGTTTTGATTCCACTTCGCGGATTCGGGAACGAAGTCAAGTGCCGATTATCGCGTTGACGGCACATGCGAATAAGTCGGAAGCGGATAAATGTTTTGATATTGGAATGAATGATTATATTGCTAAACCGTTTAAACCACAAGAGTTATATATGAAAATTATGAATGCTATGATGAATGTTGTGAAATAAAAATGGAACTTGTCATTCCGTTTGTCATTCCGTAGGAAACTAAAAGGAATTAAGGGCTGCGTCTCTTAATTCCTTCTTTTTTGCCCCAAATTTTGAAGTAAAAATTGGAGCAATTCGTGTCAAAAAGTGTTACCTTTGTATTGAAATATTGTTTCACCTTTAACTAAAAATCATTATGACACATCCTTTTGACCTTGCGGAACAGCAAATCAGAGATAAAAAAAACAAGTTGATTTCGATGTCCGAGAATTTACAATTGAATATTTAGTACATAAATTCAAAAAAGGAGATATTTATGTGCCTGATTATCAACGAGATTTTGTTTGGCAAAAAGATAGACAATCAAAATTTATAGAATCTATTATTTTAGGCTTCCGATTCCGCAAATGATTTTTGCAGACATGGCAGATAGAGAGGATGCCGACAAAGAAGGACAATTAGAAATTGTAGATGGTGTTCAACGAATGAGAACCTGTTACGAGCCCTTTATGAATTTTTGAATGGCGATTTAGAATTAACGGATTTAGACTTGCTGACAACGCTCAAAAATAAACGTTTTGTTGATTTTTCGAGTTCAAGGCAACGACGTTTTTTGCATACTTCGATGCGCTTGCTGATTCTTTCAGAAAAAAGCGATCCAGATGTTCGTTCCTTGTTGTTCGAGCGCATCAATTATCGAAACACTTTATTGACCTATCCGACGCGGCGATAGATGAAAAGAGTAGGTTATGTTAATGTTTTTAACGAAATGAATCTATTAATTTAAATCATTATTTTAAAAAAGTTGATAATCAAGTATTTAGACACGTTTATAAAACGTATATTTTTAAGGTTGGCAAATAGAACGTTAAAGTAAATCATTGATTATCAACTAATTCGTTCTTAAAGTGTCTCTATAAACAAGCAGCAATCGTTGCTCAAAGGCATTTTTTAAACAGAATAAAATATTTTAAAATGGTAAATAAACAATTATTATATGGTATCGCAAGTGGATTGTTGACCGTTTTGATGCTTCAAAGTTGCAATCATACGACAACATCAGGCAATACGCAAGCAACCCCGCGCCGCAATTTTTTAAATAGTACCAAAGTAGATCTCATTACTTTCGACACGCGACCGAGTGCAACCGACCTTGAAATCCGCCAATTAGATAGAACTTTTTATGAACATTTGGTGAAATCGTATCCGCGTGCGTGGGTGCGGGTGCGCGATAGAGATGCGTTTTTTAAAGAACCGTATCAAGATGTGGTCACGGTGCGCGTCAAAATTCAAGATTTTGGCGTAACCGAACGCCCGATTTTGCCCGACCGTTACCAAAATAATAAACAAAATGTACCAAATGCGCCTCAAAATCCTGCATTACCCGCGTTTTCTACTGCGCCACAAGCAAAATTAGTTTCCAATGTGGGCTCTAATGTCGGCGCAATGACCGAAACACCGCATGCGGTGATGCAACTTTTTGTGAGTATTACGGATAAACGCAATGGGAAAATTCAAACCGTGACGCGTGATATGACCGAAATTTATCCTGTGAAAGTGAAGGAAAATGGCTTAGACATGACCGAAGAAAAACAAATTGTTTTACAGCGTTCGATGGAAAAGTTGTGTAGTTTCATAGATGCGACGCTTTGGAAATAAACTCAAAAGCCAAATTCACCGTAAAAACGGCGATGCTTGCTTGATAGCGATTCGCCAAACCCCCATGTCAATTGGAATGATTATGCACAAGTAGAAGTATTATTCCAAGTATCAAAATAGCACTCTAAATTTTTGAGTGAGATTTTGGATACGCATAAAACAGGAGTCATTCCGATTTTTTTACCCCAAAAATCAGGATGACTCCTATTCTTCATTCAGAGATACTTAAAAATGGTCAAAATAATTTTGTAACCTGCCAAAATTGTCCCTTTGACCGTTCCCGAAATCTTAGAAATGCCAACCCGCCGCCGATATTGCACAGGCACTTCCATACAACGCAATTTTAATTTAGCCGCTTTGACCTGCATTTCGACTGTCCAACCAAAGGTTTGGTCTTGCATACCGATTTTTTGCAATGCGTCATACGTCACCGCCCGAAATGGGCCCAAATCTGTAAAATGATACCCATAAAACCAACGAATCAAGGTGATTGCTAACCAATTGCCAAAAATTTGTTGTGGCTGCATCGCGCCACGCTCCCGATTGCCCAAAGCGCGAGAGCCAATAACCAAATCGAATGCATTGATTATCAATGGTTCTACCATTTTAAACATTTCATCTGGATGGTCAGAATAATCGGAATCAAGGAAAACGACTATATCAGGTAACACATTTTGTTGATGAATCCATTCTAACGCTTTCAAACAGGCATTGCCATAACCGCGCAACGGTTGAAAAACGACCGTCGCGCCATGCGCACGAGCAATTGCACTCGTATCATCTGTCGAGTTATTATCGCAAACCACGATATGACGCACTAACGCACGCGGAATATCGTTCAAAACCAACGCAATAGATTTCGCCTCGTTGAACGCAGGCATCACAACATCAATGATGGGCATAATTTATTTTTAATGATGAATGATGAATATCCTAATGATTTGATTATCAGTAAATTATAAAACTGATTGTTCATCATTCATCATTCATCCTTAAATCCGTGATTTTTTTAGAGCAAAAGTAGCAAAAGCGCACGTTATCTTTTATTACTTTTGCGTTTTTGCAAACACATAGCAGCTGAAAATCTATGTCACTTATGTACCTATGTGTTTGCAAATCTATGTCACCTATGTACCTATTGTATTGCAAAAATCAAATTTAATGGGAATAAAAAACTTTTTATTTACAATTTTAACACTTATCATTCTATTCGCTGCGTGCCGCAAACAGGATGATTTCATCACCGATTCAAGTGCAAAAATCGCTTTTTCGCAAGATACGTTGCGATTCGACACCGTTTTCACGCAAATCGGCTCTGCGACGCGCTTTTTCAAGGTCAAAAACCCGAATAATCGCCCGATTCGCATTTCAAAAATATCGTTCAGCAATCAAGCTGATGCAACTTTCAATTTAAATGTGGACGGCATCGCAGGGCGCACCTTCCAAAATGTGGAAATTGCCGCGAACGATAGTATTTATGTTTTCGCAGAAGTGACCGTGAATCCAAATGCCCCTTTAAGCGTAAGTCCGTTTGTGATTAACAATAATGTTGTGTTTGAAACAAATGGTAATATTCAAAAAATTGTTTTAGAAGCGTGGGGGCAAAATGCCAATTATATTCCAAATCGTTTTGGAAAAGGCACGTTTACAGAGCTTGATTGTCAAGGTTCAACGGTGGTTTGGGATGATAAAAAACCTTATGTGATTTATGGTATTTTGCTGGTGAGCAATGGCGTTTTGCGCATCACGGCGGGTACGCGGGTGCATATACACGGCGGTTTTAGCAAAAATCCAGACATTGGTTTGTACAATGATGGGCGGATTTACGTGTTGCCAAGTGCGAAATTGAACGTCGAAGGAACGCTTGCAAAACCTGTTATTTTTCAAGGCGACCGTTTGGAAAAAGAGTTTAAAGAAGATGCAGGACAATGGAGTGGTATCATATTATATCGCGGAAGCATTGATAATCAATTCAATAATGTGATTATTAAGAATTCAAAATTTGGCGTATATGTAGATTCGGCAGCGAGTTTGAATTTACAATATAGTCAAATTTTTAATACGGAAGGCGCGGCATTGATTGGTTTTCGGGGCAATGTCAATGCAAAAAATTGCCTTTTTCATAGCAACGGCGGCGGCACTTTGAATACATTATATGGTGGCAATTATGATTTCAATTATTGCACGATGGCAAATTTAGGGACGACGAGTCCCGCTTTAAATTTAGGCAATTCGTATTGTGCGACGGTAGATGATGCGGGAAATTGCACACGTCGAATCGTTGGTTTGTTGACTGCAAATTTTACAAATTGTTTGATTTATGGCAACAAAGAAGATGAAATTGTTTTCGCCAATCCAACAAAACCAAACAATTTTAACTTTTCGTTTAAAAATTGCATTGTCCGCGTGAAGGATTTGACGAAAACCGAAAATACACCTGATTTTTTTACTAAATGTACAGATTGCATCAATGCGCCGAGTGGCTCAAAAGTGTTTAAAAAGCCGACTGAAGATAATTATCATTTAGATACATTGTCTATTGCATTCAAAAAGGCGAAACCAATTTCAAACATTTTGGATGATTTGGATGGCAAACGCCGCGATTTGAATACGCCTGATATTGGATGTTACGATTTCCCAAATCGTTAATTGCAAACATGTGTAAATAGGGAATATAGATTATTATTTTATTAAATATCTATGTTCCCTATGAACCTATGTGTTAAAAAAAAAAACGTACATTTGCATTTTTTCACCAAAAATGGTACAAAATGAAATCTCCTAAACGGTATTTAGTGACTTCCGCGCTCCCGTATGCAAACGGGCCCTTGCATATTGGACATCTCGCGGGCGCATACCTATCGGCGGATGTGTTTGTGCGCTACCTCCGATTGATGGGCAAAGAAGTCGTCTGGGTTTGCGGTTCGGACGAACACGGTGCGGCAATTACGCTCCGCGCCGCCAAAGAAAAAAGTACGCCTCAAGCAATAATTGATAAATATGATGCGATGTTTCGCCAGACTTTCATCGGTATGGGCGTTGATTTCGACATTTTTCACCGCACCTCATCTGCATTGCACCACGAAACAACGCAAGATTTTTTCAGAACATTATTCCGAAAAGGTGAATTTATAGAGCAAGAATCAGAACAATATTTCGATGAAGAAGCAAATAAATTTTTAGCAGACCGTTATATTGTCGGGACTTGCCCAAAATGTGCGAATGTAGATGCGTATGGCGATCAATGCGAAAAGTGCGGTTCGACGCTCAGTCCGACCGAATTATTACCACCGTTGCGTTCTGCATATAGCAAATCTTCGCCGATTCGGAAAAAAACAACGCATTGGTATTTGCCTTTAAACAAATATGAATCGTGGTTGAAAACTTGGATTGAGACGGGTACACATGAAGGAAAAAAATTACATGACCCGAACGATTGGAAAGCACATGTCCTTGGGCAATGCCGTTCTTGGTTAGAAGGTGGTTTGCATCCGCGTGCGATGACGCGAGATTTGGATTGGGGTGTGGACGTTCCAAGTGAGATCCCACATTCATTAGGAAAAAAAATATACGTATGGATGGATGCGCCAATTGGTTACATATCTGCAACAAAACAATGGGCAAGTGACCATCAAAAAGATTGGAAAAAATATTGGCAAGATAAAGAGACGGCATTGATTCACTTTATTGGAAAAGATAATATTGTTTTTCACTGTTTAATCTTTCCTGCGATTTTGGAAGCGCACGGCGATTACATTTTGCCGAAAAATGTACCTGCGAATCAATTTATGAATTTGGAAGGGCGTAAAATCTCTACTTCTAAAAATTGGGCAGTTTGGGTACATGAATATTTGGAAGATTTTCCAGATAAACAAGATGTTTTGCGGTACAACATGATTAAAAATATGCCCGAAAATCAAGATTCAGAATTCACTTGGAAGCGTTTCCAAGAGAGTAACAATAATGAATTGGTGAATAATTTGGCAAATTTTATTAATCGTGTAACCGTTTTGACCAACAAATATTTTGAAGGCAAATTGCCCGAAGCAAATAAAAGTGCGTCAATGGTTTCAGGTCGCGGCTTGAATGAAGCCACTACTTTTGAAGCAGAATTGAAAACCATTCACGATTATGTAGCGGCGATTGGTGATAAAATTATGCAATATGATTTTCGGGGTGGTTTGCAGGCGATGATGGAATTTTCGACTTATGGCAATCAATTTTTGCAATTCAACGAGCCTTGGCGCAAAATTAAAACCGATGTTGTTGGAACGGCGGCGGTTTTGAATATTGGTTTACAAATTGTTGCGGCATTATCTGTCGCGGTTTGCCCTTTTTTGCCATTTACGTCAAATGCAATACGTAAAATGTTGAAAATGAATGAAATAGGGCGCGGTGATGGCGAATGGTCAACCCTTTTGAAAACATTGGCGAAAGGCAAAGCATTGTTGGAAGTCGGTCATCCGATTGGCGAACCTGTACATTTATTCACGCGCATTCCTGATGAAGTGATTGCGGCTCAAATTCAAAAATTGGAAAATTCACAACAAGAAACCGTTGCGCCAAGCGCGCCTGAAACGCCTCAACCAATCACATATAAACCATTAGGTCAAACGATTACGTATGATGATTTTGCAAAATTAGATATTCGCACAGGCACCATCCTCGAAGCAGAACGCGTCCCGAAAACCGATAAATTGTTGAAATTGACCGTTGATTTGGGTTTTGAAAAACGCACGATTGTATCGGGTATTGCCGAACATTTTGACCCTAAAAATTTGATTCAACAACGCGTTTTAGTGGTTGCAAACCTCGCGCCGCGTAAAATGAAAGGTATCGAATCACAAGGCATGATTCTGTCGGCAGAGGATGAAAATGGCAATGTCGTGCTTTTAACGCCAGAAAAACTGGTGAATGGTGGTGCTCGAGTTCGTTAAGACTCGAGCACGCCCTTTTTTTCGCAATTGACTTGGGGGCTCGCGCGACGCCCAATCCTTCCGCGAACCGGAATCATTATGGAAGACCTGAACGATATTGTTGCC
>JBEEMZ010000114.1:0-14885 GCA_041192405.1 Bacteroidota bacterium
ATGGTGGCAGACAAAATTAAAAATGCACATGGAATTGTTTTCATCATTCGTTCATAACATTGTCCTTGATCATCGTTCAATTGATGTATTTCATCAAAAACAACATAATCTAATTGATCATTCAAATTAAATTGTAAAACAATTTCTTCAGCCTTAATTGGAGTGCAAACATACACTTTGATATTTGAATCCCGGACACCATATTGTTCACTGTCTGTAATCAAAGCAACATTAAAACCAGCATTTTTTACGATTATCTGTTTGAAAATAAAGTTTTTGATTCGTCATATCAAAACCGCACAACGCGTGTTTAGTAGGGGAGCGATTGGAATAAAACGCACAACAATCCAAATTCAATGCAGGAATGCGCTTCAACTGTTTAAGCATTCTTTCCGTTTCTTGTTTGGTTTGCGGCGTATGTCCATGCAATATAATTCTGCCATTCAACCAATCTTTATCAATATTTTCGTACCAATACCGAATCCATATCAAGGAATAGGCATCCGAAAGAGGGTCTTGTGCATCAAAATTCAAGCCTGCATGCACTAAAATATACTTTTCAGTTGTCATGTAAAGCGGCAAGGATTGAAAAAAAGAAATATATTTATCAGGAATATTCCAAGTATAACGCACCCCAAAACTACGCAAACACGCTGCATCAGGATGATGTGCATCTGGGTCATAATTGTAATAATTATTTAATAACAATTGTTCGTGATTGCCCATTAAACAATTGATTTTGAATCTATTATGACGCATCTCAAGTATTTTGTCAATGACACCTTTTGAATCCTCTCCCCTATCAACATAGTCGCCAAGTAAGAATAATTCATCGTTTTTACTAAATTGCATCTGTTCTAATAAACCTTCAAATAGGTTTAAACATCCGTGAATATCACCGATAGCTAATTGTCTCATATTTCAATTTTATATTTTTTTTTAATCAACTGTTTTAGTCATAAAAAAGTTCGCTTGATAATTATTGTTAACAATTAGCCATTACTTTGCGATTTCCATAAACTGAACAATATGTTGCGTCCATTCAGCGCGATATTGATTCAAATAACTTTCATGCGACGCATTAGGATATTTTTTAACTTCTTTTACATTGCTACTGAAATTTTTAAACATTAAATCTATATCTCCTTCATTCACGGTTTCATCTTTTTCACCCATAGATAATTTTTTGGCATCTTTCGATTTGACAAGGTTTTTATCCGCAAAATGCGTAAATTTATACGCATGAAAATAGGATATAAGATTCAAAAAAATGAAAATGAAGGCTAATAATTTAAGCCATTTTTTGTTATTAGGTTTAAAAACAGGCATTTATATATTATTTTTTTATTGTTTAAAAACATTTTAGCCCTGATAATTCGTTTATAATCTGAACGTTATGATATAATTTATATTTTAAAATTAGCTTTTTATATAACGATTTACCCTAATCTTCAATAAGTTATAGAGCGCATTTAAAAAATAACGGTCATTAATGTTTCAAAAATGTGATTACCTTCGCTCTTTAATCATTTAAAAAAAATTAAGATAATATGAATTTAACGAATTCACTGGCTGAACGTTGTGCAGGTGTCGTTTTAACACAAGAATTGAACGTCAAAGGTGCCAATTTCTCTGCAAAACGAGGGACTTCGGTGCGTAAAATTCGATTGGTAGCCGATAATGCGGAACAAATTGAAGGACGTGTCAATGAACAATTGATTGTTATTTTGACGAAATATGTAAAAAAAGCATAATTGACTTTTTTTATTTTTTTTGAAGGTGAAATAAATGATTTGTACATCACTCATTTTCACAAATTTAGGTTGATAATTTGTGAAAATGAGTGCAACTTTGTAAAAAATTTCAATGATAAATCGCATCAAACGTTTTTTGAACCAATTGTTCAAAACTAAAAAAGTAAAAAATATTCACGATTATTCATGGGATGAAGTGATTGTCTTTTACAATCAGCATCCTGTAAGTGTGCAATTTCCTGACAGAAAAGAAAAAATATTGCAATTAATTGCAGACATGAGGGCGCATGGATATGATAAAAAATTATATGCTTCCGTTTCTGTTTATTGGCTTAGGCTTTTTAAAACTTCAATGAAAGATGCTATTTTTTTTGATTGGCATGAGGGAATGCGCATTACACATGGTAAAATCACATTGCTCGAACATCCGAAAATAGAATTTTGTAGTGCCTTAAAAATCATTTTAAATGATTTATCGAAATCATAATTGAATAATAATCAATATTTTATAAATGTTAATTATTACTCAATTATAATTTTGACTATGCTTTTTTTGAAGTTCAAAAATCGTAATTTCAGGTCTCACATTAAATCGGACTTGCAACAAATGACCTAATGCTCGGTTAATATACAAAGTACGCCCGCCAGATAAATCCATTTTACCTGCTCTAAACCATTTGTTCTTCACAGGCAACATTGCGCGTCTAAAAAAGGTGGTTTACATTGCCCGCCGTGTGTATGTCCCGACAAAATCCAACCACTGTAATTTCCCTTTTTATGAAGGTTCGACGTTTTATCATTTTGAGTTAAAAATTTATATCGTTATATTATGCTGATTTTAAATTGATTACGAATAAAAATAATTAAAATTTCAATATCATATTTCTTCCCAACCTTGATATTGTGGATCATACTTTTCAAATTCGCCATCTCCTGTAAATTCTGAAGCAGTCATTCTAATTTCAAAAACATCATTATGATTATAGCCCGACGAAAAATATAAACCTGTTCTGGTAAGCATAGCGAGAATGCTCGTTTTGAAATCAAAAATGGTAAAATCTGGATTCAACAAAATTGGACTGAAATTTTGGTCGCAACAGAATTAATAGAACGCGGTTGCCAAAAACCGCGTTTTTTGATTATCAACCGTTTGGAAGGTTTAAAACCTTCCAAACGGTATTCGTATCGCGGTATTTGCGCTACAAACACGGAAGACCCAATATTTTAGAGTGATAAATCTTTGATTATCAATACTTAGCACCCTAAAATATTTTTAATTTAACTCACTCATCGCCGTCTCCAACTCAATATCAACGGACTTTTTACGATTTTTCCACCAAACATAACCAATCCCGCCCACTAACGCATAAGGCATTATCAGTAATATTAAAATGCCAACATTTAAGCCCGCGCCTGTTGTGCCTCCATTTTTAAGATTGCTTTCAACAGCCGTTTTACACATAGGGCATTGTGCAAATATCAGTTGTACTGAAAGTAAAAATATAATCGTTAAAATACTGTGAATGATTATTTTACGCATTTTTAATTGTTTTAATTTGTTTAAAATCAACGGTAACATGGCATCAACATTAAATAACAGATTGGACCCGTGATTGCGACATACAGCCATAGCCAAAAGACCCATTTTGCCATTTTGCGGTGCTTCTCAACTTGCATCGTGTAGCCGCGCACAAAGGTGAATAATATGAATGGAAAACTAACAGATGCTAATACAATATGTGTTATCAGCAACGGAAAGTATAACCAACCAAAATTGCCACAATATTTTGTTTCGGGTGTTGTAATGTGGTACAATACGTACAACAGTAGAAACAAAAATGACATACTTAATGCAATGTAAATCATTCGTTTATGCGATTCAATATCTTTTTTGCGAATGAAATTTAAAGCGCGTATTAAGAATATCGCGGCTACCACATTCATTGTCGAATAAAGCGGTGGTAGAAAATTGAAATCCACATTCGTTTGAATATGAATTTTGCGCATCAGTGCGACTAAGGTTAATACAGCAATCGAAACAATCCATGCGGCTGTATTAAGTTTTTTAATTAATTGTTCGTTTGAATCCATATTTTTTGAATTTTTTGAATTAGGATTTATAAGATTTTAAGGATTATTAGGATTAAATCAATCCTTCCAAATCTTTAAAATCCTATAAATCCTAATTTAGAAAACGCTACTTTTGTGGTTGATGTTTAACTTCTGGTTTTTCTACTTTTTTCAGAGGGTAAATAAATGCTGCGTGACGTACCAAACGCGCCATATCTTCTGATTTTGAACCATCATAACGATTCCGTATCATACAGGACGTGTCTAATAATGCAAATTGCGAAGCATCCGCCAATGAAACCTTTGAATCAAAACCATAAGTATCCGTAAATTTTTTAATTTCTTCGGGCGCACCTGTAAGCAAATTATATTTTCCAAAATCTTTAATGCCATGATTTAAAGCAAATTGCAATAATGTTTTAACAGAATCAACTTGCGGATTTGTCGTAACTATCCAAAAACGAAGGCTATCAATTTTGTTAAATTGCTCCAATTTTTTTAAACTTTCTAAGGATGCTTGAACACCTTTGCCTTGCGTTGACAGAAAATTCACAATTGAAATATTGCCTTGAAATTGCGCTTTCGTAATTGGTTCGCCATGCTGATTAATTAAGTTAAAATCAGATAATTTACCCAAATTTTTCAATTCTGCTTTGATTTCCTTGCGTTTGTTCACGCCATTTTGCAAATTCAACCATGAAAGTAATGGGAAAAGAATTAAAATAATTGTAAGAATGCCCGTCGTTATTTTTTGTTTAATAGTCATTTTTAGTAATGATAATTGATGAATTATAAATGATGAATAGCAAATAGTTTAATTTACAAATAATTGATTTATAATGCTTTGTAAATCCATCATTTTTCATTTATCATTCATCATTATCCTTAGAAACAAAAAAGGAGAAACTTTGTTGTTCCTCCCTTTTGATTTTTTTCGCTTAACCGTTTTTTGTCGGCAGTTGCTTTATATCATCTATCATGCCCGTTGCTTTCGAGGGAGTCGGTTTAACACTTTTAGCATTAAACTGCTCTATCTGAGTGCGCCGTGAACCCCAAAATTTGCCTTCTTGCATAAAAGCAATTACGCCCCACACCAGAAGCAACATAGGCATTAAAACACTCATAGCTAATCCTTTGACTTCGTGCGCCATGTGCATAAAATTATAAACAATATAATACGCTTTGTACAAACTGAACGCAATCATCACAGGTGCCATTACCACTTTCGGAAACATCAAACCTGGTATAATATGACCATTCCCCAACAAAGCAAAAAGTACTTCTACTGTTGTGACCACACACAAGATGAGAAATCCTTTTTTGACCGTCTTCAAGCCTTCTTCGTAACTGACCATTTTTTGTTAAAATTTTATCTTGATAAAATTAAATTTTGCAAACCTGTTTTACAACAAATAAAATACTAAAAATACAAATACCCATACTAAATCCACAAAGTGCCAGTATAAGCCGATTTTTTCAACCATTTCGTAGTGATTATTGCGGCGTTCATACAAGCCACTCGCTACGTTTAACATGATGATTAACAAAAACGCCACTCCTGAAAATACGTGAAATCCGTGAAATCCTGTAATGAAAAAGAATAACGCGCCAAAGGCTTTCGGGCCAAAACTTAATTGCCCTTTTGCGCCTTTATCCGTTACATAAGTCCGTTGAATAAAAGTTGGGTCGCCGTTTTCATCTAAAACAGGTGCATGCGTCACATGATCCATTTTACCATGTAGCAAGTACCCTTGACCACTTTTGAACGTTTCCGCCTTCGCGCCCGCCGCATAAGGCTCGCCATGTGCATCTACCGTATAAGTACCATTCACTTCGTGGCGACCAAATGGATTCCGCGTGACAGACACGTTTTCACCTTTAATCAACGTCGTCCATTCCCATGCCTGACAGCCCAAAAATGCCGCGCCGCCAAGAACGGTTAATAACATCCAAAAAACAACACCCCGTTTATTATTTTGATGTCCCTCTTGTACTGCGCGAACCATCGTCACTGAACTAATAATCAATATCAACGTCATCAATGACACAAAAACTAAGGGCATGTGATGCGCCATGCTTTCGGGTATGATGCCAAACGTCGGAAACGCTTGAAATACAAAATCTGGCACTGGCCATGTCGGCATACTGAAACGCAAGGTCCCGTAAGCTATCAAAAAGCCAGCAAACGTGAACGCATCCGACAAAAGAAAATACCACATCATCAACTTGCCATAACTGGCTTTGAAGGCTTCTCTGCCGCCTTCCCAGTATGCTGATTTTTCTTCATGGTCGTGATGTACATCGTGGTCAACTGTTGCGTGAGCCATTATTCTATTATGTATTTTTCTATTTTTAAAAGATTGATTTTCAATACTTTTTAAGTAATTATGAATGATAAATGATGAATGATGAATGAATTTTTCAACATTTGTAAACATCCTTTATTTTGCTCACTTACTTAAGATTGCGACAGTAAAAATATAAACAAATATAACCACAGAAAATCTAAGTAATGCCAAAAATGGAGGGTCAATTCTAATCGCAATTGTCGGCGCGGTGTTGGGTTGAATTTTAACATGAAGCCATGTACCATCGCAACCGTTAAAACGCCCAGACCGCCTATCAAGTGCGCCGCATGAAAACCTGACATCACATATACAAAATCGCCCGAAGGATTTTTTGTTAATGGAACGCCAATGCTTTTCAACGCTAACCATGCTTGATATTGCAAAATTAAAAACGTGATGCCTATCAAAAAAGTCAATACTAAAAACATTTTATATTTAGATTCTTCTCCTTTTACAAACGATTTGTATGACAAATGTAACGTAACGCTGCTTATCAGTAATAACACTGTATTTACAAAAAATTGATTTGGAATTTGAAATTCTAACCAATTTCCTGCCGCGTGACGCACCACATACGCGCTTGACCATGCGGCAAACATCATGGTAACACTTCCGCATCCTATCCATAAAGCTAATTTATGGGGATGGATTCTGTTTTGATTGTTTTGAATCACCGCTTTCATTGTATTTAATTTTATTGAATAATTGCGAACACATCGGTACATAGAGAACATAGCTTATTTAAATCATTGATTTTCAATATACTATATTTTATTATGCTGATTACGGTTGTAATTTATTAAAAATCAATAGATTACAAATTAAATCATTCCTAATTTATCACTTATCATTCATTAGATTTTATCAAAATATAGGGCAAATAGCATCACAGGCAAATAGAAAAAGGAACAAAACATTAATTTCCGAGCTGCCTCCCGTGTACATTCTTTGTATAATCTCCATCCATAATAAGCGTATAGTATCGCAACAATTGTTAATATCAACGCTGAAATCAGCCCCGTAATCCCAACTGAAAATAATATCCAACTTAATGGTAGTAAAAATAATGCATATATAAACGATTGAAAACCAACATTTTCATCTTTTTCGCCGTCTTTGGAAGGCAATAGTTTGAAACCTGCGTTTTTATAATCTTCATCCGCTAACCATGCGATTGCCCAAAAATGGGGAAATTGCCAAAAAAATTGTAAACCGAAAAGCGTCAATGCTATGATACTTAATGTGCCATTTTCTGCGGCGGTGCATCCAATTACCATTGGTAACGCTCCTGGAATCGCGCCGATTGTTACCGCAACATTCGATACGCGTTTCATCGGCGTGTAAACGAATGAGTAACTTATCAACGAAATCATCCCCAAAAAGGCAGATAATGGATTGAATAATGCCAAAAATGAGATGCCGACGAGTGCGGAAAGTCCCGCTATCAAGACAGCTTCTGACGAATTCATCCGTCCTGCACTTAAAGGTCGGTTTTCAGTGCGTTTCATCAAGCGGTCGTAGTCTTTTTCTAAGACCTGATTGAGTGCATTTGCCGCGCCTGTTACGAAAAATCCGCCCAAAAATAATATTGCAAATTCCCAAGCATTCAATGGAGTTTTCAACGCTATCAAAAATGCCATCACTGCCGAAAAGACGACTGTTAAGGACAATTTGAATTTCATTAAAATCCCTATATCTGTCAATTTTTGTCGAATGGCACTGCCGAAACTCGCTTTTTCAACTTTTATCATAAAATTCGGATGATTCGCCCCAAATTGCACGAATTTTAACAACTTTTTTAAAAAAATTTATACTAATGATTTGCGCAATTGCCAACAATTTGTATAAAAATAAAAAAAAATCGTTAAAATTCGTTCAATTCGGGGCTAATTTTATCAATTAGTGGTCACCTGCTTCCTCATCTTTGCCCATTGGCTCAATTTGCGGAATGTAATCTTTTCCGTCTTTACCATAGTCATACGCCCAACGATGCACAACAGGCAAATTACCAGGCCAGTTACCATGACCAGCCTCAATCGGGGTCGTCCATTCCAAACTGTTTGATAACCAAGGGTTTGGAGTCGTCATTTTCTTGCCTTTCCAGATAGAATAGAAGAAATTTATTACAAACAATAACTGCAATCCAAATACGATAATCGCTGCTGTTGTAATGAATTTGTTCGTATCCGCAAAGTGTTTGAACGCATCAAATGCTTCAAAACTGTAATAACGACGCGGTACACCTGCCATACCCAAATAGTGCATTGGCCAGAAAATCGCGTAAGCTCCAAAAATGGTTCCCCAAAAGTGGATTTTACCCAATGTTTCATTCATAAAGGTACCAAACATTTTTGGATACCAATGGTAGATTCCTGCAAACATTCCAAAGAATGCCGCAATACCCATTACGATATGGAAGTGAGCCACAACGAAATACGTATCATGCATTTGAATATCTATCGCCGAGTTACCCAAAAAGATACCCGTCAAACCGCCCGAAATAAACATTGAAACGAATCCTATCGAAAACAACATCGCTGAGTTAAAGCGAATATTGCCACCATATAAAGTACCAATCCAGTTAAACACTTTTACCGCAGATGGAACGGCAATAATCAAGGTAAATACAACGAAAAAGTTTGAAATCCAAGGGTTTACACCTGACATAAACATGTGATGCGCCCATACAATGAAGGATAAAAACCCAATCGCCAACATCGAATAAACCATCGCTCTATAACCAAAAATTGGTTTACGAGCATTCGTTGCCAATACTTCTGATACCAAGCCCATCGCGGGAAGGATGATGATATATACTTCGGGGTGTCCCAAGAACCAGAATAAATGTTGGTACAAAATCGGACTGCCGCCAACATGGTCTAATGCTTTTCCACCAATGAAAATTTCACTCAAATAGAAACTTGTTCCCAAACCTCTATCAAATAACATTAAAAATAATCCTGATAATAACACAGGAAATGACAATAATCCAAGAATCGCCGTCACTAAAAATGCCCAAATCGTCAAAGGCATCCGCCACATCGTCATACCTTTAGTACGCAAGTTCAAAACGGTGGTGATGTAATTCATCCCGCCTAACAATACAGATACGACGAATAATGCTAAACTCACTGTCCACAAGGTCATGCCTGCGCCAGAACCAGATGATGCTTGCGGCAATGCACTTAATGGTGGATATGCTGTCCAACCGCCTGCGAATGGACCTGTATTCAAAAACAAGGAATAAAACATCGCCACACTCGACAAAAAGAAAAACCAATACGATAACATATTCAAAAATCCTGATGCCATATCTCGTGCGCCGAGTTGCAACGGAATCAGTAAATTTGAAAACGTACCACTTAAACCTGCGGTTAATACGAAAAAGACAATGATTGTTCCGTGCATTGTCACCAATGCATAATAAAATTCTGGGTCGAGTTTACCAACACCTTCATTTACCACAATCCATTTGCCCAGAATCGGTTGCAACCAAGTTAAATCCGCTTCTGGAAATCCTAACTGGATTCGGAAAATAATAGACATTGCTGCACCTATGATTGCCCAAAAAATCCCTGTAATCAAGAATTGTTTGGAAATCATTTTATGGTCGGTGCTGAAAATGTACGTTGCAAAAAAATTAGATTGATACTTATCTCCATGATGATGATCATGGAAATGGTCATTCCAACCGGTTTCCGCAATCATTTCTTCAGGGTCTCTGTACTGCACGTCAGCCATGATGGATAGATATTTTTAATTTAAATATTATTTTGTCAAAATTTTGAATTCTGTTCTTCTGTTTTTCTGCTTATTATCAGCAGACGTATTGGGAACAAGCGGTTTTTCGTCGCCAAAACCTTGCGATTCCATACGCTCTTTTGCAATACCTTTACTTTCGACATACGCTTCAACCGCTTTTGCACGCGCTTGGGACAATGCTTTATTCTTAGCTTTATCGCCAACGTTGTCCGTATGACCATCTATTTCAACCTTCATTTTATCATTTTTCTTCAACATCTCTACAATCATATCTAATTCCTTAGACGAGGCGGGTGTCAATGCTGCTGAATTCGTCGCAAATGTAACATTTTTTAATTGTAAAACCGTACCTGCTGCTGCTTTTTCTACAGCTGCCGCTGAGAATTCTGCTGGAATCGCGGGCGCAACGGGTGCTGCCGTTGTTGCTGCGGGTTCTGGCGTTGGCGCAGGTGCAACGGATGTATCCCATTCCTTGCCTTTTACATTTTGGTCGTAATATGATACCTGCGCTGCTGCCCATTTGTCGTATTCTGCTTGCGAAACAATTTTGACAATTTTGCGCATTGAAAAGTGACCTTTTCCGCACAATTCAGCACACGCTAATTCATATTCAAACTTTTCCCAACGTTTTGGACCATTTGGTTCAGCCGCGTCGTAAGGAGCATGTTGATCTTTAGACTTTTTCAAGTTTAAACGATATTGCTCGGTCGTCAACTTCGGGGTAAACACAAAATAAGTCGGCAAACCTGGAATCGCATCCATTTTAACACGGAAATGTGGTAAATCGAAGTTATGTAAAACGTCTTTTGCCGTGATACGCACCCGAATTTTCTTACCAACAGGTAAAACGATTTCATCCGCGAGAAAATCATCAAAATTTTTCGGGTCTCTCCAATCTTGACCTAAACTATTTTTGCCTGGTATAATCAGTTTATAATTTTTCGTTCCCAAAGCACCGTCTTTACCTGGATAACGAATTTCCCAAAGAAATTGAGAAGCGGTCGCTTCAATTTCAGTGTAACTTTCGCCTTCCTTAATATCGTCCATTGCATTGTTCCAAACCCATAAACCACTGATGACCAAACCAAACATTACAACCGCTGGAATCGCTGTCCAAATGATTTCAAGTTTGTTATCATGCACGATAAATAAAGCTTTTCTACCTTTTTCGCCGCGATATTTGTACGCAAACCAAAATAAGGCAAGGTGCGTCAACACAAATACGATTCCCGTGAAGAATAAAGTTACATTGAATAACCAATCCAACCAAACGCCATGTTCAGACGCAGATACATGGGGCCCGTAACCCAGCATGTCATTCCTGTAATACCATGCAGATGCCACACAGAATACCAAAAATGCAACTACGAAAAACATTCCTAAACGTCCATTGAATAGGTTACTCTCGTGTTGAGAAGCCTCCTCTCCGCGAATCTTGGCAAATATATCACTAATTTTACCGATTTGTACTGCCACTACGCCCAACAGCACTACACTTGCTATCGCAATTAAGCCGGTCATTTTATTTTATTATTTGATTGATTTACAATAATTTGTATGAATCTGTTCTTTTGAATTAGGATTTTCGGGATTTATAGGATTTTGAAGGATTGGTTTTGAAAGATTTCAAAGATTCAAAATCTTATAAATCGCTCAAAATCAATCTTTTATAATCTCATAAATTTTAAAAATCCTAATTCAAAAAAATCTATACGTGATGATGTAATGTCTCTTCTAAGTATGGATCATTTGTCGGTACTAAACTCGCTTTGGTCAATTGTCCAAATACGAAGAATAAGAACAATCCTGCAAATCCTAACATCACGCCTAATTCTAAAAATCCTGGAAATGCGTATCCTGGAGTCATATTTGGGTCGTAATGGAAGTAATTTTCTGGCTCTAAAACATCCGTTTTTGCAACTGTTGCAGGCGTACTATGTGCTTGTTCCGTCAACCCTTCGTGCGCATCTGCATGTGCCGCAGGTGCAGGGAGGGCATGAGCGTCCGCAGCAGGTTTCGCATGTGGATCCGCAGGGGCTGCCGTTGCAGATGCCGCATGAGCAGCAGGTTTTGTCGCATGTGAATCTGCCGCACCATGTGAACCGTGTGCTGCTGAATGTTCCATTGCTGATTTGTAAGGTCCAATTTTCGCCATTTGGAAAAAATCTATCCAGTGACCAAACAATACTATCGCTGCTATGAATCCTAATGAACCCGTTTTGCGTTTTGTATCGTTCCGAATCAATATCAAAAATGGTAATACAAAGTTCAAAACCAAATTGCCGTAAAACAAAATTGGAAATTCACCCATGCGGATTCGGAAATAAACCGTTTCTTCACCCACGTTCGCATACCAAATTAACATATATTGCGAAAACCACAAGTACGTCCAAAAAATACTGAATGCAAATAAGTATTTACCCAAATCGTGTAAATGCTCTTTCGTCACTTGTGGATAATAACCCAATGATTTTAAATAGATTAACATTAAAATCGTGATGGCAATCATACTCACAACCCAACTTGCTATCGTGTACCAACCATACATCGTACTATACCAATGTGCATCTAACGACATCAACCATTGCCAAATCACGGCAACACTTGTGAAACCTGCAATTGGTAAAAAGCCTGCACCCCATTTTTTCGCTCTGATATAAATAGGATACGCGGTATCTAAAGAAGCATTATCTTGTTCAATAGAAAGTTTTCTAAACTTTTGAGCAAAGAAGTACCAAACTCCGACAAAACCAAAAGTTGCCAAAGTGTACCAGTATTTGTTCAAAAAAGAAGATTTTCCTTTCAAAATCTCGTCGCTTGCGACGGTTTTAGCATCTGCCCAGTGGTACAAGTGATGGAGATTGCCCCAAACACCTACCAAAACAACGCCCATCAAGCATAAACCGACCAAAAGAAACAAGGAATATGCTTCCCAAAGTCTTTTGAAAACGGTGTGCCAACCTGAATAAGCCGTAATCTTAGCAGCAATCAAAAAGGTAGCAGCAAAACCGATACCTGTAAAAAAGGACGCGTTATGCAAAAAATTGGTCCAGAAACGGGTATGATTCGGCAGCGTAGTATCAAGATAAGAGAATATTAAGCTAATTAAGCCTATCACCATCATCCCGATAAACACATTTTTCTGCTTCGCTTCAAAGGTGAACTGATTATGACGCATAATATCTTACGATTTTAGAGTTATAATGAATTTCGGATTGTAGATTTCGGAATTTTTTGAATAACACCGAAATTTAAAATCTGAAATCTAAGTAAATTACTTTTTAGTACCTTTTGATACGGGTTTAGTTACGGGTGCTGGTTTCGTTACAGGTTCAGGAACGGCTTTCGTCGCAACGCCTTTACCCGCCAAAGTTGCCTTATAAACCGAATCTGGTGTGCCAAATAATGGTTTAAATGTATTTTGTTTATCGTTGTAAACCAATCCTTTAGCACCCGCTTGACTTGCGCGGATGTAATGGATCACTTTCCAACGCTCCTCATAACTCAACTTATCTGCGTAAGAACCCATGACGTTTTTACCATACATAATCGCATGATACAAACGTCCATTATTGCCATTTACAAAAGTATCTAACAAGAGATTTGCAGGTTGAGCCAAATATTTTGCATCGGGCCCGTTCGCAAGATAACCGTCACCACCCCCTTTTTCGCCATGACAAATACCACAATAAATTCTAAATAATTCTTTGCCTTCGTCCAATCCTTTTTTAGTAATCGGGAATGGATTTCCAACAATTTCTTTAGTTGCGCGAGTGCGTTCTGCCTCGTCGTCACCATAATAATAAGGTACATTTCCATTAATCGCTGTCGGAACACTGCTGCCACCGCCCGCCAACATAGACATCATTTCTGCACTATTTCCAGTCGCAGCCATGCCTACGGAACCTCTCGGAATCGTACCTTTTACTGTATTGCGCGGTTGAGAAAGCTCTTTTAAAGACTTTACACTTTGCTTATCCCAAGTATTGAGCGAATAACCATTATAAACATTCGCTTCCTGTGCAACCGAGTGAGCCATATCTGGCATATATTCGTGACCAGGATGATTCCCACTCGCGGGCGAACATGCCTCGAATGAAAATGTTACCGTCGTCGCTAATATGCCATATAAAAATATCTTTTTCATTTTATTGAAATCTGCTTTTGAAATAATGATGAATTATGAATTTTCTGAATTAGGATTTTCAGGATTTTGAAGGGTTGATTTCAACCGATTGAGAAAGATTATTCTAAAAATCTTTTAAATCAATCCGCCAAAAATCCTAAAAATCCTAATTCAAAAAATTCATCATTAAATTCGCTTTGTCGTCACGTCAGATGCGCCCGTTTTGGCGAAAAATGATTGATATTTTTCAACTTCCGCAGCCGTTGCGCCGCTTACATCGAAAGCTATACAAAATTTATCATCTGTAATACGGTCGTGCAAAGTTGGATTTTTAACGCCTGGCCCCATTCCGCAAATCGTATAAAACGTTATTACCATCCCAACTGACGCAAATAATACCGTCAACTCGAATGTAACTGGTATAAACGACGGCAAAGGCCAATAAGGTTTATTTCCAAAAATGATGGGCCAATCTTTCAAAAATGCCCAACTCATAAAACCAAGTGCCGTTGCTAATCCCGTCATGCCGAATACGAAACCTGCTTGGTGTAAACGCGATTCTTCCAATCCCAAAATCGGGTCAAGCCCGTGTACGGGGAATGGTGAAAATACGTCCCATATATCTAAATGCGATTTTTGCGCACTACTTACGGCTTTCAACAAAGGCACTTCGTCATCATATAAGCCGTATAAAATTTCTTTATTATAAACTTTCATATTTTTTAATCGTTGATAATGAACGTTTTACGGGTTAGTTAGTTGGTTAGTTGGTTCGTTTATTTTAACTAACCAACTAACTAACTAACTAACCAACTAACTAATGAT
>JBEEMZ010000115.1:0-14530 GCA_041192405.1 Bacteroidota bacterium
TGCCCCTACAATATTTTCGTTGCGCGTAGGGGCAGGTCGTGACCTGCCCTGTTTGAATAATTTAAATACAATATTCATAATCATTCGGTCACCATAAAATGGTGAATGATTCCAAATGGTCAGGTCACGACCTGACCCTACAAATCATGTGAATTTAAGATTCTTAATCTTTTGATTATCATAAAATTGTAAATCATTCAAAATGGGCAGGTCACGACCTGCCCCTACGATGTTTGGATAAGGAATTTCCATTTTTCCCAAAAAATAATTTTGTAATTCCAAAACAAAGCGTACATTTGCACCGCCAAAAAGTGTCCGCCTATCTCAGTTGCAGGCACTATTCGCAAGAGTTCTTTAATAAATATGTAAAGGGTTATGAATCAGAAGATTAGAATTAAACTGCGTTCTTACGACCATAATTTAGTGGATAAATCCACTGAAAAAATCGTAAAAACGGTGCGCGCATCAGGCGCGGTTGTCACGGGTCCGATTCCGCTGCCTACCGAGAAACAAATTTTTACCGTCTTGCGCTCGCCGCACGTCAATAAAAAATCTCGGGAACAGTTCCAATTGCGTACCCACAAACGTTTGATTGAAATTTACACGCCCAACCAAAAAACGGTGGACGCGCTTTCTAAATTAGAATTGCCGTCGGGGGTGGATATTCAAGTCAAATTAACTTAATGATGAATGATAAAGGAGGAAGGAGGAATCTATAAGATTCATTCATCATTCACAATTCATCATTCCAATGAGCGATTTAGTGTAGCTTTTACTGAACAGGTCGGCATTTCTGCTATCGCAGCCGATACCTATCAGTGCAAAGTCGGGTAATGAGGTACGATTTATTGGAAAATGATGATGACAATTGATTGAAAATCAAGTTGTTATAAAAAATCATCCTTCATCATTTATCATTCCTCCTTAAAAAACGCGGCAAAGCAACATCCTACCTAAGTTTTCTTAAATTGGTCAAATTTTTAAAAAATTTTAAGACGTGAACGGATTAATCGGTAAGAAAGTGGGTATGACCTCCTTCTTTGACGAAAAAGGAAATTCCGTTGCTTGTACGGTCGTTGAATTGGGTCCTTGCGTCGTGACGCAGGTGAAAACTCAAAAAACGGACGGATATGCGGCGTTGCAATTAGGTTTCGGCAAGGCAAAGGTTAAAAATACTTCCAAAGCGATGCAAGGGCATTTCGCAGAAGCGAAAACAGAACCTTTGCGCGAAGTCGCTGAATTTCGGGATTGCCCACTCCAAAAAGAGTTAGGCGATATCGTAACGGTAACTGACGTGTTCCAAGTCGGCGATAAAGTCGAAGCGGTTGCCACTTCCAAAGGAAAGGGTTTCCAAGGCGTTGTCAAAAGACATGGTTTTAGCGGGGTCGGCGAGTCAACGCATGGTCAACATAACAGACTTCGTGCGCCAGGTTCGATTGGTGCATCGTCGTTTCCATCCAAAGTTTTCAAAGGGATGCGCATGGCGGGTCGCACGGGCGGTGATAGAGTGACTATTAAAGGTCTCAAAGTTGCCAGAATCTATGCTGACCAAAATATCATATTAGTCAAAGGCGCGATTCCAGGAGCGAAAGGCGGTTTTGTCATCATTGAAAAATAATCAAAAATGACTGTCGAAGTTTTAAATATAAAAGGCGAAAAAACGGGTAGAACGTTGGAAATGCCCGCAGATGTTTTCGGCATCGAACCGCATCAACATTCGGTCTATCTCGCTGTAAAACAATATCTTGCGCATCAACGCCAAGGTACGCACAAGTCCAAAGAACGGAGTGAAATTAGTGGCTCGACTCGTAAATTACACCGTCAAAAAGGAACGGGTGGTTCGCGGAAAGGGGATATTAATTCGCCTTTGTTCCCAGGTGGTGGTCGTGTTTTCGGGCCCAAACCACACAAATATCCGATTCAATTGAATAAAAAAGTCGCTCGTTTAGCGCGTCGCTCGGCTTTGTCGGCGAAAGCGGCTGCGGGTGAATTGGTTGTGGTGGAAGATTTTGGGTTCGACGTGCCGAAAACAAGCACGTTACGTCAATTAGTGTCGGGCATCGGCGCGTCTAAAAAGGCGTTGATTGTCACGGGCGCGGATAAAGGCGAAAATGTTTATTTATCAGGTCGCAATTTGGACAATGTGCAAGTCGCTCGCGCTCAAGATTTGAATACCTATCAAATCATGAATGGCGGAATGATTGTTTTGTCTGAAAGCGCGATTTCGGTAATTGCAAGTAGTTTATCTTAAATGGAAAGGATGATTTATTGATGCGTTATAGATAATTTATGGATATTTATAGATACGATATAGATAATTTATAGATAATTGCGGATAATTTATAGATACGTTATAGATAACTTTACGGGTAATTTATAGATACGTTATAGATAAAAACCGTCGTAAATCATTGATAATCAATAACATCAAATCCACAAATCCTTTTAATCAAGGTACAAAATGGCAAAGAATATTCTTATAAAACCTTTAGTGACTGAAAAATCTGAAACAATGGCGAAATTAGGACAATATGTGTTCAAAGTCGCCAAAGAAGCAAATAAGATTGAAATTCAGAAAGCAGTAGAGGATATGTTTAACGTCGCAGTCACGTCCGTCAATACGGCGGTCATGCCAGGCAAAGCTAAAACGCGTCAATCTAAACGCAATGTCATGCGGGGACAAAAACCTTCGTTCAAGAAGGCGTATATCACCCTTGCGGCAGGCGAGAAATTGGAGTTTTTTGGCAACGCCGATGAGGATGTGAACACGGATGACGCACAATAATATAACGAATTTAAGTAATCCTGAATCGAAATAAATGTTGTTTGATTTTTTTATTAACCATTGATAATCAATTAATTATAAAATTTATCATTCATCATATTATTATTCATCATTACTCAAAATTTTCAAAAAAAATGCCAGTAAAAAAATATAATCCGATAACCCCGAGTTTGCGTTACCGCGTGACGAACTCTTTCAAAGAGTTGACGACCGATAACGCACCTGAAAAAAGTCTTGTCGGACCCTTGCACAGCAAAGGTGGACGGAATCATTCGGGTAAAATGACCGTGCGGAATGTCGGCGGCGGTCACAAGCGTTCTTATCGTATGATTGATTTCAAACGCGATAAAGACGGCGTGCCTGCTACCGTGCAAACGATTGAGTATGACCCGAATCGTACAGCGTTTATTGCATTAGTCGCTTACGCGGATGGTGAAAAACGCTATATTATTGCGCCACAAGGTTTGAAAGTCGGTGCCAAAATCATGAGTGGCAAAGGTGCTGCACCTGAATTGGGCAATACTTTGTTATTGAGTGAAGTGCCGCTTGGTTCGCAGATTCACGCGATTGAAATGCAACCAGGTAAAGGGGCTGCGGCTGCACGTAGCGCGGGCAACTATGCAACTTTGGCGGGTCGTGAAGAAAAATACGTCGTGATTAAGATGCCGAGTGGTGAATTACGTCGTATTTTGGCGACATGTCGTGCGACAATGGGTTCCGTGTCGAATCCCGATCATAGCCTTGAAGTTGAAGGTAAAGCGGGTGCAAAGCGTTGGAAAGGTCGTCGTCCGCGGGTGCGTGGTGTTGCGATGAACCCGGTGGATCACCCGATGGGTGGTGGTGAAGGTCGTGCGAGTGGTGGACATCCGCGTTCGCGCACGGGCATTATGGCGAAAGGTCAAAAGACTCGTGACCCGAATGCGTCTTCAAATCGCCTCATTATCTCTCGCCGCAAAGTTGGTAAGAAGAAATAATGACATTATTGAGTTAGGAATTTTGGACACCTATATATATAGGTGTTTGTAAGTGTGATACAAATTCCTTCATTCCTAATTTAAGAGAAGGTCAAATAGATTTTTTAAAAACAAAAAATAGGTTAAAATGCGTTTGTCAAAATTATATTCTAAAAATATAAATTTAAACCACATTTAAACTTAAAAAGGAAATACTCAATGCCACGTTCTCTAAAAAAAGGACCTTACGTTTTCCACAAATTGATAAAAAAAGTGGAAACGCAAAAAGCCTCTAACAAAAGAGGGGTCATCAAAACTTGGTCAAGAGCGTCCATGATTGTTCCCAATATGGTGGGTTTGACGATGGGTGTTCATAATGGCAAAACGTTTGTACCCGTACTCGTCACCGAAAATATGGTCGGTCATAAATTGGGCGAATTTTCACCGACACGTTCTTTCAAAGGACACGGTGGAAAGAAAGGTAAATAAAATAATTTTTGTATCAACGGTTATTACATTGTGTAAACGATTGATAATCAATGCAAATATAAAAATGGAAGCAGTAGCTAAACTCAAAAGTTGTTCAATGTCTGCGCAGAAAATGCGTTTGGTGATTGACAACATTCGGGGTAAAAACGTCAATGATGCGTTGAATATCCTGCGTTTTTCGAAACGCGAAGCAGCGATTTGGTTAGATAAATTGTTGCGGTCGGCGATTGCGAATTGGGAAGTTCGTACAGGCGCGGACGCAGCCGAACACGATTTGTATGTCAAAACAGCGTTTTCGGACGCGGCTGCGATGATGAAACGGTTCCAACCCGCACCTCAAGGTCGGGCGCACCGCATCCGCAAACGCACGAATCATGTAACGCTTATTGTCGAAAACAAAAAACAATTGGCAGAAACGGCTGAATAATTTCTAATAATTAAGTTGAGTTTCAAGATGATGTATTTACAAAAAGTTGATATAAACCCATTTGGATAGCGATGATTTTTTGATTTTTTTGCAAAAAAACTCATCGCTATCCGACCCCACATCGCCTCTCAAGTAGAAAGCGTTTTGGACGATTCAAATGATTCTAAATCAAGGTTTTATAAATTAAATTATTTTGAAAATCAATATTAGAACTACGCCACAAATTTTAATAAAATGGGTCAAAAGACAAGTGCGATAGGCAATCGTTTAGGCATCATTCGGGGTTGGGAATCTAACTGGTTTGGTGGTAAAGATATGGCGTTGAAGGTCGTTGAGGACGAGAAAATCCGCAAATATCTTGGCGTTCGGATTAATAAAGGCAAAGGCGGCGGTATCGCTCGCATTGTGATTGAACGGACGCTCAAACGGGTGACGGTTACGATTCAAACCGCACGTCCTGGTATTATCATCGGTCGCGGCGGCGAAGAGGTAGATCGGATTCGGGAAGAGTTGAAAAAGTTGACTTCCAAAGAAGTACAAATTAATATTCTTGAAATTCGTAAACCCGAAATTGATGCAGCTATCGTCGGCGAGGCGATTGCTAAACAATTGGAAGGGCGTATTAATTTCCGTCGGGCAATCAAAATGGCGATTCAAGCGGCGATGCGTTCTGGAGCAGAAGGTATCAAAGTGCGGATTGGCGGTCGTTTGAACGGCGCGGATATGGCGCGGACAGAGGAATTCAAAGAAGGTCGGATTCCGTTACATACGTTTCGGGCGGATATTGATTACGCATTGTCAGAAGCGCAAACCGTTTATGGCAAATTGGGTATCAAAGTTTGGATTTGCAAGGGTGAAATTTTAGGCAAACGCGAATTGACGGCATTCACGGAAGGCGTAACGGCGGCAGGTGCGCAAACGGCATCTCAAGGCGGTAACGATAATCGTGGTGGCGGCGGTGACAGACGTGACGGCAGACGCGACGGTAATAATAATCGTGGTGGCGGCGGTGACAGACGCAATAGTGGCGGCGGCGGCGGCGACAGACGTAATACTGGCGGCGGTGACGGCGGACCTAACAATAATCGTGGCGGCGGCGGCGGCAATAATAATAATCGTGGCGGCGGCGGCGGAAATAATAACAATCGTGGCGGCGGCGGCGGTGGTGGTAATAACAACAATCGTGGCGGTGGCGGCGGTGGAGGCAATCGCGGCGGTGGCGGCGGCGGCGGAAATCGTGGCGGCGGCGGTGGCGGCAAAAAATAAATATCGAGTCGGGGCGGAATAAAATTCTGCCCTACATGATACGATTTCGAGCGCAACGCACGGCAATACAGCATTTAACACATAAAGAAAAGAAACTATGTTTCCTCTGTCGCTATGTGTTAAGGCAATGTGTTGAAAAAAAAATTATAAAAAAAGTCTTTCATTTGCGAAAATGCCGTATATTTGCGCGTTTCTTTTCGGAATTTTAACGCTTCCGAAAAAATAAGGCAACGAACGAATTTGAACGATAAAGGTTCTTTTCATAAATAATTGTAAATCAATTCTTTAAAAAAGAATCATTCAACATTCATCATTCACCTAAAATGTCACAAATTGCGATATTCGCAAAAACGTAAAATATTGTTTTAGAAAATGTTACAGCCGAAAAGAACAAAATATCGGAAAATGCAGAAAGGTAGAAATCGGGGTTTGGCTTACAAAGGCAGCACGATTTCTTTTGGTTCATTCGCGTTGAAATCGAATGAAGCAGTTCACCTGACGGCGCGACAAATCGAAGCAGCGCGGATTGCAATGACGCGTTACATGAAAAGGGAAGGTAAAGTTTGGATTTTGATTTTCCCTGACAAGCCGATTACGTCGAAACCCGCTGAGGTACGGATGGGTAAAGGTAAAGGTGCGCTCGACCATTATGTGGCGGTCATCAAACCTGGACGCATTTTGTTTGAAATTGATGGCGTTTCGCAGGAAATCGCAACAGAAGCGTTGCGTTTGGCGGCTCAGAAATTGCCGATGTTGACATCCACCGTAACTCGTGTAGATTACGCAGCAGCTTAGAATTCAATGCGTAATGAATTGATTTTCAACAAGTTGCGCATCAAATCAAATATTTAAAAATGAAAGAGAATCCAAACGCGGAAATCTTAAAATTGGCAGACAGCGAATTAGCAGGAGAATTGGCAGCTTTAGAAACTTCATATACCAAATTGAGGTTTGCTCACGCCGTCAAAGCTTTGGCGAATCCGAACGAGTTGAAAGAAGCCCGCAAACAAATCGCTCGCATTAGAACGGAAATCGCTGCTCGCAATTACAAAGCAGCTGGCGAAGAAGTCCAAAATATGCGTACCAAAATTCGCGCTCGCAGAAGACGCGGTTAAATCTAAATTGGCATCATGAGTGAAGAAAGAAATTTAAGAAAAACCAAAATTGGGGTTGTTTCCAGTTCAGCGATGAACAAAACTGCGACGGTCAAAGTTGAACGCCGTTTGAAACACCCGATGTACGGTAAATTCGTCATGCAATCCAAAAAATTCCACGCACATGACGAAAAAAATGAATGTAGTGTGGGTGATAGAGTTCTTATCATGGAGACGAGACCAATGAGCAAGACAAAAACTTGGCGTTTGGTCGAAATCCTTGAAAAAGCTAAATAACGCTTAACGGTCAAGTAAAATGATACAAGCTGAATCGAGATTAAGAGTAGCGGATAATAGCGGCGCAAAAGAAGTGTTGTGTATCCGTGTATTGGGCGGTTCGACGCGCCGTTATGCGTCTATCGGCGATAAAATCGTCGTTTCCATCAAGGATGCGAGTGCGGGCGGTACTATTAAAAAAGGTATCGTTTCAAAAGCGGTTATCGTGCGCGTGCGCAAGGAAATCCGTCGTAAAGATGGCTCTTATATTCGTTTTGATGATAATGCGTGTGTGTTGTTGAACAACGCCGATGAACCGAGAGGAACACGTATTTTCGGACCTGTTGCGCGTGAATTGCGTGACCGCGATTATATGAGAATCGTATCTTTGGCTCCAGAAGTGCTATAATTTTAATGATGAATGATGAATGATGAATGATGAATCTTTGGATTCGGAAATCTTATTCAGATTCGCTTGATTTTGTAAAACGTTGGTAGTCAATTATTAACAGTTTAAAAACAATGATTATTAGATTTGGTTTGAACCAATCTTTGTAATCACAGCTTTTTTAAAAAATGGCTAAAGGAAGATTCGCACCCAAATTGCATATCAAAACGGGTGATACGGTATTGGTCATAGCTGGCTCTGCTAAAAGTAAGCAAGGCAAAGTGTTGGAAGTGTTTCCTGATAAGAATCGGGCTATCGTTGAAGGGGTTAATATGGTCAAACGCCATAATCGCCCGAATAAAATGATGCAACAACCGGGTTCGATTACAGAAAAAGAGGCATCACTCCACATTTCTAATCTGATGTTGATTGACCCCAAAACCGAACAACCTACGAAAGTGGGCAGACGGGTGGAAAATGGCAAAATCGTCAGATACGCTAAAAAGACCGGACAAACGATTTAGTGAATCGTGGAATGGCGGAATCTTTATTTTAATGATGATTGAATGAATGATGAATGATGAATGATGAATAATGAATTTTTATAAATGGTTGATTCTGAATTGATTATAAAAATTTGATTGTTTAAGTGAATTGTTTAATTGTGGTTCGACGTTGTAGGAGATTACCATTCTTCAAAAAAATCTCAATCAATGAGCTACGTTCCGAGGTTAAAGGAAAAGTACAAAAAAGAAGTTGCGCCTGCATTAATGACGCAATTTCAATATAAAACCGTCATGCAAGTCCCGAAAATCGTCAAGATTTCGTTGAATCAAGGCATCGGCGGCGCGACAGGTGATAAAAAATTGGTGGATAGTTCCCTCAATGAGTTGTCAACTATCGCGGGTCAAAAAGCAGTTTCGACCAAAGCGCGTAAAGCGATTTCAAATTTCAAACTCCGTGAAGCGATGCCGATTGGAGCAAGAGTGACGTTGCGCAACGAACGCATGTATGAATTTTTGGATAGGTTGATTACGATTGCGCTTCCGCGTGTCCGTGATTTTCGCGGTATCAACGATAAATCGTTCGATGGTCGTGGTAATTATACATTCGGCGTAACCGAACATATCATATTCCCAGAAATTGATATTGATAAAGTGAGCAAAATCACAGGGATGGATATTACGATTGTTACTACTGCGAAAACGGATGCAGAAGCATTAGCTTTATTGAAAGCAATGGGTTTGCCGTTCAAAAAACCAGTCGTTTCAACACCCGTAGCAATACCCGTAGCAGCACCAGCAAATTAAAATTAAAACCAATGTTAAGTCATTGATTATCAACGATTTACATTTCAACGTTTTATAAATAAAATGGCTAAGAAATCCGTTATCGCAAGAGAGGAAAAAAGACAACAATTGGTTGATAAATATGCAGAGGTTCGTGCAAAGTATAAAGCTGAAGGGAATTGGGATGCGTTAGATACGCTTCCGCGTAACTCTTCTAAAATTCGTTTGCATAATCGTTGCATGTTGACAGGTCGTCCAAAAGGTTATATGCGTACATTCGGCATTAACCGCGTGACGTTCCGATTGATGGCAAATGCTGGCAAAATCGCTGGCGTGACCAAGGCATCTTGGTAGTTTAGAACAACCATAGTGATTTGAATTTTGATGTAACTCATTGTAAATCAATCGTTTACTCATTTTCAAAAACACTTTTTATAACAATTATATCATAAGCAGGTCGGTTTCCCGCTAACCGATACCCCTTTGATATCGTTAAAAAAACTGTAAATCCGGTTACTAAATTATGGCAGTAACAGATCCTATAGCTGACTACTTGACCCGTATCCGCAATGCGCAGATGGCAGGTCATGGTATCGTAGAGATTCCAACGTCGAAATTGAAAAAGGCTATCACCGAAATTATGTATGACCAAGGTTATATCTTGAAATACAAATTTGAAGAAGGCGAAGTCGGCAAACAAGGCGTGATTAAAATCGCGTTGAAATACGACCCGCAAACCAAAAAACCGATTATCCGCGAATTAGGTCGGATTTCGCGTCCTGGTCTGCGCCAATATCGGAGAGCTTCTGAGATTCCTCGGATTATCAATGGTTTAGGTATATCAATTGTTTCTACTTCCAAAGGTTTGATGACCGATAAAGCAGCGCGTGCAGCGAATGTTGGAGGCGAATTGCTATGCTACGTTTGCTAATTAGGTGAAAATGAAATGACGAATATTTTTTTATAAACGGTTGTGAATCAACATCTTATAAATTCATCATTCCTCATTTATCATTCATCATTACTTAATTTAAATTTAATTATTTAACAATATGTCCAGGATAGGAAAATTGCCGATTGCGTTGCCTGCTAAAGTTGAACTCTCCGTTAGCAAGGATAAAATCGTGACGGTTAAAGGTCCAAAAGGCACATTGGCGCAACAATTAACTGATGATATTGGCGTTTCCGTAGAGGACGGCAAAATCTCTGTTTCGCGCCCATCTGAGCAGAAAAAACATCGTGCGTTGCATGGTTTGTATCGCTCGTTGATTAATAATATGGTGGAAGGGGTGTCGAAAGGCTTCTCTTCTAAGATGGAATTAGTGGGTGTCGGTTACAAAATTGAAGCCAAAGAAGGTCGTGTTTTATTGACATTGGGTTATTCGCACCCGATTGAGTTTCATTTGCCTGCCGAAGTCAAGTGGGAAACGCAAACGATTAAAGGGCAAGCTCCATTTATTGTTTTGAATTGCATTGATAAACAATTACTGGGGGCGGTTTGTGCGAAAATTCGCTCGCTTCGTGCGCCTGAACCGTACAAAGGTAAAGGTATCAAGTTTGCGGGTGAAGTCTTGCGTCGTAAAGCAGGTAAGACATCTGGTAAGAAAAAGTAATATGATTTTTGAATTAGGAATAAAGGAATTTTTAAGGAATCAAGGACGCATTTGTTTGATTCTTTGGATAAGGATTCATGCAAATGCGTCCTTGATTCCTTAAAAATTCCTTTATTCCTAATTCAAATAAACATTTTCCCAAAGTTGTTCGCAGGGGAATGGCATAAATCATTGGGAATCAATCGTTTAAATAACAGAAAATGAAATTGACAACAAAGGAACATCGTTCCCAGATTCATAAGAGAATTCGTAAAAAGATTCATGGTACGGCTGCGAGACCGCGTTTATCGGTTTTCCGTTCCAATGTAGGAATCTATTGCCAATTGATTGACGACGTAACAGGCACAACTTTGTGCGCTGCGTGCCACAAAGAAGTGGAAGCAACGGGCAACAAGTCTGATATATCGAAATCAGTCGGCAAAGCATTGGCTACCAAAGCAGTAGCTGCTGGCGTGTCGGCAGTTGTATTCGATAGAAGTGGATATTTGTATCACGGACGCATCAAATCCGTTGCGGAAGGTGCGCGGGAAGGCGGTTTGCAATTTTAAACGGCTAAAAATTTCAATCAAAAATGGCGAAAGATCAAAATAGAGGTCGGGGCAATGATAGAGAAATGGCTCCAGAACCAGAGTTTAAAGAAAAAATGGTCGCGCTAAACCGCGTTGCCAAAGTGACAAAAGGGGGACGGACTTTTAGTTTTGCAGCAGTAGTTGTCGTCGGCGACCATAAAGGGAAAGTCGGACAAGGTTTGGGCAAAGCAAGAGAGGTTTCTGAAGCGATTTCCAAAGCGGTCGAAGATGCGAAGAAAAATTTAATTGATGTCGCAATCGTCGGCGGTACCATTCCGCATGAGCAATTAGGCAAATATGGTGCAGGTCGCGTTTTCATCAAACCTGCTTCGGATGGTACGGGCGTAATCGCGGGTGGCGCGATGCGTGCGGTGTTGGACATGGCGGGAATTCATAATGTATTGGCGAAATCGCAAGGTTCTTCCAATCCACATAACGTTGTTAAAGCTACTTTGGACGCGCTTTCTCAGTTGAGAACGCCGAGAATGGTCGCTAAACAACGGAATATTGATGTGAGTCGCGTATTTCATGGTTAATTTTATTGAATTAGGAATGAAGGAATTTTAAGGAATCAAGGACGCATTTGTTTAAACGTATTTGAATCAATGTAATATCATCGTAGGGACAGGTCGTGACCTGTCCGCGCCATAATGTTTACAAATCATTGATTATCATAATTTTAATAAAATAAATTAATGGTAATATTATCGTAGGGACAGGTCGTGACCTGTCCGCATCGTAATGTTCATAAATCATTGATTATAATATTAAAATTTAAATAAAATATGTTAATATTCAAAAAATATATCACGAGCAGGACAGGTCACGACCTGTCCCTACGATACGCCGATTTGGATGAAAACGCATCCTTAATTCCTTAAAATTCCTTCATTCCTAATTCAATAACAAAAAGTTTCAAAAAAAATGGCTGAAATAACAGTAAAACAAGTTCGGAGTATTATCGGTCGTCCGAAAGACCAAAAAGATACGATTAAATCATTGGGATTGCGTCGTATGAATCACACCGTTACGAAGACGGTCACACCTCAAATTTTGGGCATGGTTAAAAAAATCGCTCATTTAGTAGAGGTTTCGGAAGTAGTGGCGTAATTGGTAAGTCTCGGATTTACAACACATTACACATTCATTCAAAAAAAATGTTTCCATAACAACGAACTGTTCAAAAAAACGTTCGTATATTTGATTCAGAATCATGGAATTACATAATCTTAGACCCGCAAAAGGTTCAACGCACAGCGTCAAACGGATTGGTAGAGGTGAAGGGACAGGTCACGGCGGCACTGCGACAAAAGGTCATAAAGGAGATAAAGCCCGTTCAGGTCACAAAAATAAACGCGGATACGAAGGTGGACAAATGCCTTTGCAAATGCGGTTGCCTAAACGTGGATTCAAAAACATTAATCGTGTAGAATACGTCGGCATCAATTTAGGTCGGATTCAAGACTTGGCTGAAAAGACGAATGCTACCGAAATCACGTTAGCACACCTTTTTGAACATGGTGTGATAAGCAAAAACGACCGCGTTAAAATTCTGGCAGGCGGTGAGCTGAAAGGAGCTTTAAAGGTAAGCGGTCACGCTTGCTCGGAAGCGGCAAAAGCTGCTCTCGAAGCAAAAGGCGGATCTATCACCATTGAATAGCCATAGCGACGATGAACAAGTTTTTTACTACACTTAAAAATATCTGGTCAATCGAGGAACTGCGGAATCGGATACTTTATACTTTGGGATTACTCATGGTGTATCGTTTCGGAACGTTTGTCTTGTTGCCGGGTGTGGTGCCTGCAATGATGGAAAAAGCTGCAGCGCAACGAGGTACAAATGACCTTTTTGGTTTATTGAATCAATTTACTGGGGGGGCGTTTAATCAAGGTTCGATATTTGCATTGGGGGTCATGCCGTATATCACGGCTTCGATTATCATCCAATTATTGGGTTTTGCGGTGCCTTATTTCCAACGCCTGCAACAACACGAAGGGGAATCTGGCAGAAAAAAATTGAATCAGATGACCCGTCTCCTCGCCGTAGCGGTGACGCTGGTGCAAGGAAGTGGGTATTTGACGTACATCACCGTCAAACAAGCGGTCGCGCCGAACCTGAACCAAGGTATTTTTTGGTTTACAGGGATTGTGACGCTGGCTGCGGGGACGATATTTGCGATGTGGTTGGGCGAACGCATTACGGAGAAAGGTTTGGGTAACGGTACTTCGTTTATCATTATGGCGGGCATTATCGACAATTTGCCAAAAGCGATTGCAGCAGAATTTGGATTGCGCAGTGGCTTTTTGTTTGTTTTTGAGATGGCGGCTTGGGTTGTGATGATAGCGGCGGTTATTTTAATCATTCAAGGCGTGCGCAAAATTCAATTGCAATTTGCCAAACGCATGGTCGGACGCGGTACGTCGAGTCTTCCTGCGGCGGGCAACCGCGATTATTTACCGATTAAATTGATTGCCGCAGGCGTAATGCCAATCATCTTTGCGCAAGCATTGATGTTTTTGCCCGCAACTGCCATTCAATTTATCTCCAAAGATGGACAGGCTTCTGGGATTTACAAAGCGTTGAGCGATGTGCAATCTCCTGTTTACAACATTTTGTATTTTATTTTAGTGGTGATATTCACGTATGTTTATACGGCGTTGATCATCAATCCACAACAATATTCGGAGTATTTGAAACGTCAAAATGCGTTTATTCCGGGCGTGAAACCAGGGCAAAGTACCGCAGAATATATTGATGCTGTAACAACTCGGATTACGCTCCCTGGTGCGATTGCATTGGGATTATTATCTATTTTGCCCGGAATTATGGGCTTATTTGGCATTAATAGCGCGTTTTCGCGGTTTTTTGGAGGTACTTCGGTCTTAATTATGATCGGTGTCATTCTCGATACTTTGCAACAAATCGAAAGTTATTTGTTGCTCCGCAAATATGACTCGTTGGTGCAGGATGGCAAAATTCAAGGTAGAGGCGGACTGATGGAAGTCGGCGCAGGCATGTAAAATACATTAAGAAAGAACTCAAACTTGCTGTAAGTCGTTGATTTGCAGCAAGTTTTGTATTTATAAGTGTTTTGTATTTCTCGCAAAAAGGTTTATCTTTGCAAAAAAATTACTAATTTCAATAATTCATTAAACGTTAGTGTTTAAAACAATGGATATTTTAGATGACTCTGAACAAGATTCTGATGATTTATATAGTAATAGCATTGAAGCTACCGAAGAATCTGAAAATGAAGCTACAAGCGATAAATCATTACCTTTCGACCCTAAATCAATAAAAATTACTGTAGAGACGATTACTGTTTATGGTGTAGCTCAGAGGTTGAAGCGCAAACAGATCGATTTATATCCTAAGTTTCA
>JBEEMZ010000116.1:0-14481 GCA_041192405.1 Bacteroidota bacterium
AATCGTTAACGATTGAATGCCTTGATAATTCGACACATCTAGTCCACTCAATGCAAAAGGTAATTGAACCGCCTTATTAAGCTGGGTGTTGCTATTTTGAAGGCGATTCTTTTTTATAGTTTCGATTTGTGCAATCGCTGTTTTGAAAACATGCTCATCTATAAACCGCACGAATGATTCCTTTTTATTTTGATTCAAAAAGGCATCAATTCTTTTTTTATCGGTTTCTATAAATTTCTCAAGTGGTTTTAAAAAATGAGTCGAAGTATTTTTCAATTCTTTTTTCCAAATAGGCATCCTTTCCTCCTCGTCCGTCAAGAAATCACCTAATGTAGCTGCCATTTTCTTGAAATAAGCAGATCTTTCTTTACTATCTCTGCCGACGAATTGACAAACCCATTTTTTTTTAGTGTTCTCAAAATGGCAAACCAGCCGAATCACGGGGGTTGTATGCAGGTGATCCGTATAATCCCAAAAAGAGGTTTCTAAGTAACGATCATTTCCATGAAACCAATAACCTTTATTCAGCCTATTTTGATGGTTTAGGCGGCGTAATCGAAATCTAAAATCAGGGTCTTTCTCATGAATCTGCTTCAAATAGTCATAAAGTTCCTGATGTAGTTTGGCAATTTCGGGTGCTGTCATATCTTTTGATTTATTTAAATGATGGGCAAAAATAAAAATAAATGCTTAAAAAAAAGGTATATGCATCTTTTTAACAAAAATATTTTTGGGTTCATTGATGTCCAAAGCCACTCCATTATTTTGGTATAACAATTGTTTATTATGAGTAAAATAAAAATGTATTAAAATATTGATTTACAAGCGCAAAAAACCTACTTTTGCAAATTTTTTAACGCATACCACACATCTTATGGAGTATAATTTTCACGAAATTGAGCAAAAATGGAAGCGGTATTGGGCTGAACATCATACTTATCGCGTCTCGAATCAGTCGGATAAGCCCAAATTTTATGTTTTAGACATGTTCCCCTACCCTTCTGGCGCGGGTCTGCACGTCGGGCATCCGCTTGGTTACATCGCATCTGATATTTTTTCAAGATATAAACGATTGAAAGGCTTTAATGTACTGCATCCGATGGGATTTGATTCGTTTGGTTTGCCTGCGGAACAATATGCGTTGGATACGGGCATTCATCCTGCGATTTCGACTGCCAACAATATTAAAAGGTATAAAGAGCAATTTGCAAATATTGGATTTTGCTACGATTGGGAACGCGAAGTGCAAACTTCGGATCCTGCTTATTATCGTTGGACGCAATGGGCAGTGGTTCAAATGTTTGAACATTATTACGACCGTGATGCCGATAAAGCATTGCCAATCAAGCAGTTAGTACACAAATTTGAACAATCAGGCAATCAAAATATTCGGGCAGCAGGTGGTTTGGATAAGAAATTTACGGCAGAAGAATGGAAACATTATTCACACGTAGAAAAAGAAGCTATTTTGATGCATTATCGGTTGATTTACCGCCGTCCGATTTCCGTAAATTGGTGTGCGGCATTGGGAACGGTTTTGGCGAATGATGAAATTAAAGATGGTTTGTCGGAACGCGGCGGACATCCTGTTGAAAAGCGTTCGATGTTACAATGGTCTTTGCGGACAACCGCGTATGGCGAGCGTCTTTTGAACGATTTGGACACGATTGAATGGACGGAATCACTCAAAACCATGCAACGCAATTGGATTGGTAAGAGCGAAGGGGCGCAAGTGTTTTTCCATTTGCATCGTCGAAAAGATAGTATTGAGGTGTTTACGACCCGTCCAGATACGATTTTTGGGGCAACTTTCATGGTTTTGGCTCCTGAACATAAGTTAGTAGCCGAAATTACAACGCATGTACATCAAAAAGAGATTGATGATTATTTAAAATATGTTCAATCCAAATCTGAAGTGGAACGCATGGCGGATAAGCGTGTTACGGGTGCATTTACGGGTGCGTATGCGGTCAATCCATTTACAAAAACTAAAATTCCAATTTGGATTAGTGAATATGTATTGAAAGATTATGGCACGGGCGCAATTATGGCAGTGCCGAGCGATGATGACCGTGATAAAGCCTTTGCAGAAAAATTCCATTTGCCCATTATTGACGTGGTGGATAAATCCAAATATCCAAGTGCGACGTTGCATGATAAAGTTGGAATCCTCCTTAATTCGGACTTTTTGAATGGAATGGAAGTGCCAAATGCGATTCAAACAATGTTTACACGTATCGAAGCATTGAAAATAGGCAAACGACGTGTGAATTACAAATTGCGGGATGCCAATTTTAGTCGTCAGCGATATTGGGGCGAGCCGTTTCCATTCATGTATGATAAAGATGGCATTACTTATCCTGTGAAAACGTCGGAATTGCCTGTCGTTCTGCCGAATACAGATGATTTTAAACCATCATCTGATGCGAAATCACCGTTGTCCAAATGCACGGATTGGGTGAATTTGCCAAATGGTTACACGCGTGAAACGGATACAATGCCTGCGGTAGCGGGTTCGAGTTGGTATTACTTACGTTATATGGATGCAAATAATAATACATCATTGGCTGATAAAGAAGCAATTAAATATTGGCAAAATGTAGATTTGTACGTTGGCGGAACGGAACACGCTGTAAGTCATTTGTTATATGCGCGTTTTTGGCATAAGTTTTTGCATGATATTGATTTTGTGCCGACGACGGAACCTTTTCAAAAATTGATTAATCAAGGCATGCTTCAAGGCGTGATTGAAAGTATTTATTTGAAAAAGGAGAAGACCAATGGGCAACATCATATTTATGATTCAAAATTATTGGCTGCAACGAATGCAAATTTAAGTGATTATATAAAATTGTATGTTTTAATTAGTTATGTAACGGATTACGGTGCAGCCGATTCTCATTTGAATCTTGCGGGCATTGATAAATTCCGTCAATGGCGACCCGACTATACGGATGCTATTTTTGAAACAATGGATGGCACGTATCATTTAGGCAAGTTTACGCCAAAGGGTGATGCGACCGATGTAAAATTAGTGACGCATTCAGAAGTGGGCAAAATTTCAAAATCTCGCTATAATGTTATCAATCCTGATGATGTGATTGCAGAATTTGGGGCGGATTGTTTCCGTATGTACGAGATGTTTTTGGGTCCGATTGAGCAATCAAAACCTTGGGATGTGCGGAGTATTTCGGGCGTATCGAGTTTTTTGCGCAAATTTTGGTCCTTGTTTTATGACACCAATAATGGCAAATATTTGGTCACGGATGCAGAACCGACAAAGGCAGAATTGAAAATTTTGCACACCACAATCAAAGGTATTACCGAAGATATTGAGCGTTTTTCATTCAATACATGTGTGAGTAAATTCATGGTTTGCGTTAACGAATTAAAAAAATCAAGCAGTCATAAACGCAAGATTTTGAATGAATTAGTGGTTTTACTTGCGCCGTTTGCGCCGTTTACAATGGAAGAATTGTGGGAAAAATTGGGTAATAAATCATCCGTTTTTGATTCCAAATTCCCAACTTATGAAGCTGTTTATTTGAAGGAAGATAACGTCATTTATCCTGTGAGTATCAATGGCAAAAAGCGCGGTGAAGCAAATTTTCCTATTGGAATGCAGCCGAAAGAGATGGAACCGCTTGTCCGTGATTTAGAAATCGTCAAAAAATGGACGGAAGGGAGTGCCATTAAAAAAGTGATTATTGTTGCAGGTCGAATGATAAATATTGTTATTTAATACGGTAAGGGTTTATTGTGGGGAGTATTTTTTCCTACACTACTGAGTTGTTAAAGTTATAATATATTTTTTCCCCGCAGATTTCGCAGATTTTTCCGCAGATTTTCGCAGAAAAAGAGTCCAAAAGAAAAATCTGCGAGAATCTGCGAAATCTGCGGGGAAAAGTAGATTGATAATCAATTAGTTACATATTGAATCTTTAACAACTCAGTAGTGTAATTTTTTCCCGCAGATTTCGCAAATTCCGAAAATCTGTGGGAAAAAATACCACAACACGTATCGAAATTACGGATGCGCCGCCACCCAAACAGACCCGTCTTCAAAAACTTCTTTTTTCCAAATCGGAACGGTTTCTTTCAAGGTGTCAATCGCATAACGGCAAGCATCAAACGCCGCACCCCGATGCGCAGTGGACACCGCAATCACTACCGCAATCTCGCCAGGATACAAAATCCCAACTCGATGGTGCATTGAAAAACGAATTGTACCAAATTTTTGAATCGTCGCTTCCGCAATTTTGCGCATTTCTGCAATTGCCATTGGTTCATAACCTTCAAATTCAAGTCGGACGACTGTTTTTTGTTTTGTTTTGCTTCGAACCGTCCCAATAAAAACAGCAATTCCACCTGCATCCACATTTTCGACATGAGCAATACAAGTTTCAGTTTGCAACGGAGTATGTAATAATTGAATATCAAGCATTGATTTAGGACCTTAATTTTTGATTAGAAATGAAAATTTTAGATATATTTGACGCAAAAATAGCGATTCCAAACCGAATTTGCCCCGAATGCCCCGAATTTGCACGAATCTATTGGTTACGATTATTCGTGTAAATTCGGGGCATTCGGGGCAAATTAATCATTTTCAAATTTTGTTTTTTTGTAAAATATTGTAAATCAATGATTTCTGTACAAGAAGCAACAACTATAATTGCCAAATATATCGTCCCCTACCCTATTGAATCCGTTTCATTAGAGCAAAGTATTGGGCGCATTCTCGCAGAAGAATTGCGAGCAGACCGTCCGTTTCCACCTTTCGACCGTGTAACAATGGATGGTATTGCGCTTCGTTATGCCGATTTTGAATCAGGACAACGCAATTTTTTAATCAATGGCGTTCAAGCAGCAGGTATTCCGCAAACCCAACTTCAAAATACAGGTGAAGTCATGGAAGTGATGACAGGTGCCGTCTTACCTGCGGGCGCGGATACGGTGATTCGATATGAAGATTTGCAATTGGCAAATGGGTATGCCAAAGTGATGATTGAACAAATTCAACAATATCAAAATATCCATCCTGCCGCAAGCGACAAACGCATGGGTGATTTATTGATTCCATCGGGCGTAAAACTGTATCCATCTGAAATCGGGACGGCAGCAACAATCGGAAAATCGGTTTTAAAAGTCAAAAAAATGCCTGTTGCAGCCGTGATTTCAACAGGGGATGAATTGGTTGAAATGGATACGACTCCCCTACCCCATCAAATTCGGCGTTCCAATGTGTATGTTGTGGAATCCATTTTGAAACAAATAGGTGTGCCAAGTAAACGTTTCCATTTAATTGATAATCAGGCAGTTATCAAAAAAGAATTAAAAAAAATATTAAAAAAATATTCTATTATTATTTTGAGCGGTGCGGTTTCAGAAGGGAAATTTGATTATTTACCTGCGGCTTTACAAGATTTAGGGGTTGTCAAACGTTTTCATAAAGTGGCGCAACGTCCTGGAAAACCGTTTTGGTTTGGCACTTATGGTTTTGAATCCGATAATGTTAATCAACAAAATCCAATCAATCCAAGTGTCGTATTCGCGCTTCCTGGAAATCCTGTTTCGACAACGGTTTGCGCTTATAAATATGTGTTGCCGTATTTGCGGGCTTGTGCGGGCTTGGCAGCGCAGCCTCAATATGCCCGATTAGCAACTGATTTTTCATTTGCACCTAAATTGAATTATTTTTTACCTGTATATGTATATAATAATCCAGCAGGTTTTTTGGAAGCAATCCCACATGTAGGGCAAGGTTCGGGTGATTTAAGCAATTTAAATCGAACGAATGGCTGGTTAGAACTGCCCGCAGAACGCAATTTATTCAAAAAGGGAGAAGTTTTCCCATTATTAACTTATTAAAGTAAACTACAAATTTCACTAATTTTCACCAAAATGCATATACGCTTTGGTGAAAATTAGTGAAATTCATGACTTATTAAAAATCATCGTTAAAAGTAAAAAAAATTATGGCACTCATTCGGTTCACCTCTGCGTTAAAAAGATTTTATCCTAATTTAGAACCTGTTGATATTCAAGGTAATACAGTTGCAATATTATTATCAGGTCTCGAAAAAAAATATCCAACGCTGACAGATTATCTAATAGATGAGCATGGTATAATGCGACAGCACATTCATATTTACATTGGTGACCGCATGGTAATGGACAGAATTGCGTTGAGCGATGCGGTTTCTGACAAAGATGAAATTTGGGTGATGCAAGCACTCTCTGGCGGCTAAATTGCGCTCTATTTTATAAACACCTTAACGGCATATTCAAAAAATCTCGTACTTTTGTTATAACAATTGCCAAGTATCGTATTTTTGCGATACTTGGTACTTCCTTTTTATTATTTAGCTGTTATAATGCGCAAAAGTATGAAAAAAAATGTACGATTTACAAAGCTCATCATCTGCTTCATTGGATTTTCAATACCGCTCATCGCTCAAACCACTTTCACTTTGAAAGGCACGATTCGAGACGCGGATACCAAAGATCCGCTTATCGGCGCGACGGTTCGCACAAGCGATAAAGGCGCGGTTGCTGATTTAGATGGCAATTATGCCTTAATTTTGGTGCAAGGTACTTACAAAATTGAATTTACATACGTTGGTTATACGCCAATAGAGCGTTCGATTCAATTGAATAACGACTTGGAGTTGAATATTGATTTAACGAGTGCCTCCATTATGTCCAAAGAAGTCACGGTTACGGCGGATATTGCGCGAGACCGCAAAACGCCCGTCGCGTTTTCCAATATTCCAACGTTGAAACTCAAAGAAGAACTCGCGGGTCAAGATTTGCCAATGGTATTGAATAGTACGCCTGGCGCGTATGCAACGACTCGCGGCGGTGGTGATGGAGATGCGCGAGTGTCTTTACGCGGGTTTACACAACGCAATATTGCCGTGATGTTGGATGGCATTCCAGTCAATGACATGGAAAATGGTGAAGTTTTCTGGTCAAATTGGTTTGGTTTGGGCTTAGTGACCAAAACCATGCAAGTGCAACGCGGACTGGGTGCATCAAAATTGGCATTGCCATCTGTCGGCGGGACGATTAATATATTGACCAAAGGCATTGATTCCAAACAAGAGATGCTCGCCAAACAAGAAGTTGGTAACAATGGATATACCCAAACAACATTTGGATATAATTCGGGTAAATTGAAAGGTGGTTGGGGGATTTCAGCCGCAGGTTCTTACAAATATAATAATGGTTGGGTTGACGGCACGTTTTCAGATGCGTATTTCTACTATTTGAAGATTGAAAAATCTTTTGATAAACATTTAATTAGTTTGTCGGGTTTTGGTGGCCCGCAAAAACATGGGCAGCGTTCCAATTCGGGTAAAACACAAGATTATGACCGTGCTTTTGCAGCCCAAATAGGGATTCCAGTCTCAGGGGCGGATTCGGGTAAGAATAAAGGGTTGCGTTACAACGAATCTTGGGGTTACGCCGACAGTGCGCGAACGGAATTGTACAATACCCGTATGAATTATTACCACAAACCACAAATCAGTTTGCGCCACTCTTGGAGTCCGAATCATCTATTTTTCTTATCCTCTGTGGCGTATTTATCAATTGGTAATGGCGGCGGGACGAATTTACAAGGCAGCGTTGGGCGCGATTCGGAAGGTTTGTTAGATATTTACGCGCTGAAAAAGGCAAATCAAGTTTTTGCAGGTGCGGGGTCGAGTGCCTTATATTCCAGCATTAACAATCATTTTTGGTATGGAATGCTTTCGACGGCAAAATATGAGGTTCATAAAAATTTAGCTTTATCGGGCGGTATTGATTTGAGGAATTATACGGGAGAACACTTGCGAAAAGTATATGATTTATTGGGTGCAAACTATCTTTTTGCTCGAAGTGTTGCCCCGAATGATTATCGCAATGCGCGAGTTGACCAATTAGCGACAAATCTTTATGAAGGCGATATTTACAATCGAAATTACAAAGGATTTGTGCGCTGGGGCGGCATTTTCGGGTTAGCAGAATATCAAAAAGACAATTTTACAACCTTTTTGAATGTTTCCACTGCTCAAACGCATTACAAATATGAAGATTATTTATATGCAAAATCGGTTGATGTGGACGGCAAAAGGTTTTATACCTCTTATTGGTCTAAAATTCCAAGAGGCGGTTTTGTTACTCCGCTTGAACAACGGGTGACGATTTATAACGGAACTATGTATGTGGTGGATCATCCTGGTGCGGCAACGATTGCAGAAGCAGAACGGCGTGGTTTGAAAATTGATTCGACAACGGCTCAAAATCAAGCAATTGGCTGGATAAAGTTGCCTTCCTTTACAATAAAAGCAGGTGGAGCGTATAATTTGAATCAAAATAGTAGTGTTTTTGTAAATGCAGGTTATTTGTCGAAAGCGACTCGTTTTAATAATGTGTTTTATTCAGCCTATAACGCGGGCGTTTTTACCTTGAATTCTGCGGCGGGGAGCCGTACTTACAGTGATTTAGGGCGTGTTTTGTTGACCAATAATTATGATAATGAAAAAATCACCGCTTTTGAGGCAGGTTATAGTTTTAAAAGTGGCGCGTTTTCGGCAAATGTGAATGGATATTACACGCTTTGGAAAAATAAGCCTGTGGATAGAATTCCAACAGAACGTTTAGACCCGACTGACCCCAATTCAGAATTAATTCCGTTAAATGTTGCGGGGCTTGGCGCACGTCATACGGGCATAGAAGTGGATTTTGCATGGATTCCAGCAAAAAAATGGAAAATTGAAGGCATTATTTCCTTAGCGGACTGGATTTGGAATACACAAGGCACTTTGACGAAAACAGATGGAACGGTTAAAATTTTTGACCCAACAGGTGTTCATGTCGGTGATGCAGCGCAACAACAATTTGGAGGCGCGATTCGATTTGAACCTGTGAAAGGTGCGTATTTAAATTTACGAGGCACTTATTTTGGAAAATATTATGCTGATTTTCAGCCAGAAAACTTACAAGGCAGCAATGCAGGGCGAGAATCTTGGAAAATGCCGAATTATTTTATGGCAGATTTGAGTGGCGGCTATTCGTTTAAAATGAATAAAAAATATCACTTAGCATGGCGTTTCAATGTTTTGAACCTGTTAGATGCGGTTTATGTGGCAGATGCGACCAATAATAATTCAAATTACAGTGATTTTGATGCCAAATCAGCGACTGTTTTTTTCGGTATGGGTCGGCGATGGAATACCTCTTTAGAATTTAGTTTTTAAACATTTTTTCAAACACCATCTGTCCATAGGACACATCGAAAAATAAAACTTCTATGTGTCTTATGTACAGATGCGTTTGAAAAAAAAACGGATTGCTTTCCGAGCAATCCGCCACAACAAATTATAATCCCATGAACATATTTCATTATTTATCTTTGATATAAAATCATTTTCTTTTTGTAATAACTGCCCTCATTTCACTTGACAATACAAATTTCATATATTCTTTTTTCAAAGTCAAATTCAAAAAAACAGCATTGAGGTATTTTTTTTTCTGTTAATTATTTATTAACAATTTGTAATTTATTGATTATCAATGTAAATTGATTATTAAAGACAAAATTTATTTAATGGAATGTGAATACCTTTATTTTTTGATATATTTTTTTACAATACAAAAATGACACAATTATGACAATTCAAATCGCAAATGGGGCGTTTTAAAGCAACTTTTTCAAAAAAACGCTTATTCTTGCGAATATTCGCTACAATTTTGTAATTTTACGCATTCAATAGTTATATACTCCATTTGGATAGGTGACAGGACGTAAAGAAGCGCGTCACAAGACGGACATCTATACATCTGCGTTAAAAAAATCATATAAAATGTCATTTAAAAACAAAACGGTATTCATCACAGGCGCAAGTCGCGGCATCGGTTTAGCGATTGGCAAACGATTGGCGAAAGAAGGTGCTAACATCGTCATTTTTGCAAAAACAGCCGAACCGCATCCTAAATTACCTGGTACGATTCATACGGCTGCTGCCGAAATCATTGCCGCAGGCGGTAAAGCATTACCCATTGTCGGAGATGTGCGCTCTGAAGAAAGTGTTCAAAATGCTGTCAATCAAGCAGTTGCACATTTCGGCGGTATTGATATTTTAATCAACAATGCCAGTGCGATACAACTAACTGGCACACTCGAAACGGATATGAAACGCTACGATTTGATGCATCAAATCAATACTCGTGGCACGTATTTATGTTCTAAAATCTGTTTGCCGCACTTGTTGAAATCGGAAAATCCGCATGTTTTGAACCTTTCGCCACCTTTGAATATGGAAACGCGTTGGTTTCAAAACCATGTTGCTTACACGATGGCAAAATTTGGAATGAGTATGTGTGTATTGGGTATGGCAGGAGAATATGGCGGTAAAGTCGGTTTCAATGCATTGTGGCCTCGAACCGTGATTGCAACGGCTGCCGTGCAGAATTTGTTAGGTGGTGATTATGTGGTCAAACGAAGCAGAACTTCTGATATTTTGGCGGATGCAGCGTATTATATTCTGAAAAGAGATTATAAAAACTGCAATGGCAATTTTTTCATAGATGATGAAGTATTGCGGAGTGAAGGCATTGAAGATTTGAGTGCTTATGCTGTCACTGCTGGCACGGCAGATAAAGATTTGCTACCCGATTTTTTCATATAAAAATTCTAAAAATAATGAATAATGAATGCCAAATCCTAAATTCACAAAACGTTAACAATCCATATTTTGTAAATTTAGGATTTGGCATTCCTAATTCATCATTTATGAGTAGTTTTGCTTTAAAATCAAAACGATCATATATAACATGACTGAATTCAAGAATAAACGGGTTTGGATAACAGGTGCTTCCTCTGGTATCGGTGCTGCTTTGGCAGTATCGTTTGCGAAGGCAGGTGCGCAATTGATTTTATCTGCCCGCAACGTCGCTCAATTGGAAGCGATTCAAAAAGAATGTGAAGCCGCAGGTGCTGCTTCTGCAACGGTTGTCCGCTTGGACATCAGTAATCAGAGCGAGATTTTTTCAACCGCAAAAGACGTGCTTCAAAAATTTGGCAAAATTGATATTTTGGTCAATAATGCGGGCATTAGTCAACGGTCTGCTGCCAAAGATACTAAATTTGAAGTAGATACGCATATTATTAATGTTAATTTGTTGGGAACGATTGCATTAACCAAAGCGGTTTTACCTTCGATGCTACAACATCAATCGGGTCATATCGTAGTTATTTCAAGTGTTACGGGTAAACTTGGGGTTCAAAATCGTTCTGCGTATTCGGCTTCTAAGCATGGTTTACATGGCTATTTCGATGCATTGCGCAATGAAGTTTATGATGATAACATTCAGATTACGTTAATTTGTCCTGGTTTTGTGCGGACAAATATTTCGATTAACGCCGTTACCGCAGATGGTACACCGCAAGGCACGATGGATGAAACCACTGGCGCGGGTTTAGATGCGGCGGATGTAGCGCGGCGGATTTTAAAAGCGGTTGAGCGCAATGAAGATGAAGTCATTATTGCAGGTTTTATGGAAAGTTTTGCAGCTTGGGCAAAACGATATTTGCCATTTTCGATTTTCAACAAAATTTTACGCCGTTCCAAAACACAGTAAGAGCGATTTATGATGGTGTTTTTTTTGTCATTCCGTAGAAATCCTACGGAATGGCAAAAAAATAAATGAACCGTTTAACGCTAATTTCGTTAAGTGTTTGGATATCCACCACCTCATTACTCATCATTGAATGAAACATCTCAAATCGTTGAATCGTTTTTTTGCCCGTTATGCTTGGCATTTCATCGGCGGAACTGTTTTTGTAGCCATTTCGAACTATTTTCGCATCCTTCAACCGCAAATGTTGCGCAATGCATTAGATTTAGTGGTGGACAATATTGGTATGTACAAATTAGCAGAAGGGTTTGAAAATCAATCTAAATTGTATGATGTTTTAGTTACAAGCGTTTTCTTTTTTGGAATTGTTGTCTTAGTGTCGGCGATTTTGATGGGCATTTTCATGTATTTGATGCGTCAAACGATTATTGTCATGTCTCGCTTGATTGAGTACGATATGCGCAAAGAAATTTATGAACATTATCAAAAATTAAGCCTCGCGTTTTACAGGCGCAATACGACAGGCGATATGATGAGCCGTGTAACCGAAGATGTCAATAAAGTGAGAATGTATTTGGGTCCTACGATATTGTATGGTATCAATTTGATAACATTGTTTGTTTTGGTGATATATAGTATGGTGATAGTCAGCCCAATACTCACTTTTTATAGTTTATCGCTATTACCGTTTTTAGTTATCGCCATTTATTTGGTAAGCAATCAAATCAATATACGGAGTGGGTTGATTCAAAAGCAATTAGCTGAATTGACGGGTGCCGCCCAAGAAACCTATTCTGGGATTCGAGTCGTGAAAAGTTACGTTCAAGAAGCGTCTATGTTGGAAAATTTTACGGAACAAAGTGAAAATTATAAAAAACAGGCGTTAGGGCGAGCTAAAATAGATAATTCTTTTTTTCCAATTATGTTGCTGATGATTGGCGCAAGTACCATTGTGACGGTTTATGTGGGTGGTTTGCAAGTGGTTGAAGGCAACATTACAGCAGGCAACATTGCAGAATTTGTGATCTATGTGGGCATGTTGACTTGGCCCGTGACAAGTATTGGTTGGATCGCTTCTTTGTCGCAACAGGCGGACGCATCCCAAAAACGCATCAATGATTTTTTGGATTTAAAACCAGAAATTGAGAATCAAAGTGCTGAAATTACACCCGAAAAACGGTTAGAAGGTTCGATTCATTTCAAAAATGTCTCGTTTACGTATCCTGATACGGGCATGAACGCGCTAAAAAACCTTGATTTTGAGTTGAAACAAGGTCAAAAAATGGCAATTATTGGCAGAACGGGTTCGGGAAAGACAACTCTTGCGGATTTATTAGTCCGAATGTATGATTGTACGACGGGTTCTATTGAAATTGGAGGCGTTGATATTCGGAAAAGGGATTTGGTGCAATTACGGCAACGCATTGGTTATGTGCCACAAGATATATTTTTATTTTCGGATACGATTGCTGCTAACATTGCTTTTGGTAGAAATGATGCCGTGCCGCAAAGCGAAATTGAGACTTTTGCGCGATATGCGGCGGTACATGATGATATTATGAATTTGCCGAAAGGTTTTGAAACGGCGGTTGGTGAACGGGGCGTTACGTTATCGGGCGGTCAGAAACAACGCGTTTCGATTGCGCGGGCGTTTATCAAAAATCCTGATATTGTGATTTTGGATGACTGTCTTTCGGCAGTGGATACGCATACGGAACAAACCATTTTGGGTTATTTGCAAAATACGTTGGTGGATAAAACGGCGATTATTATCACACATCGCATTTATGGGTTGTTAAATTTTGATAAAATCATCGTTTTGGATGATGGTAAAATTGCTGAAATGGGTACACATGAGTCTTTATTGCAAAATAAAGGTTATTATTTTGACTTATTCGAGCATCAACGACAACAAGAAGTGATTTAAAATGATGACTTTTAAGATTGAAAAACAAGAAATAGGTATAAGGGTGTATAAGTTGGTCTTACAATCTATTAATAATCAACTAATTACACCACTATCCGCCGCTTACAGGCGGGATTAATGCAATTTCATCTGTTGATTTTAAGGTTTGATGCGGCTGTGCATATTCCATATTGACCGCAATCAATAGTGAATTAAGCCGATTCAAACGCGGATATTGCGTTTCCAACAATTGTTTTAAATCCGTTACAGTTGCATTTTCTGCAAGATCCATTTCTATCATAGAGCCGCCAATAATTTCGCGGGCGATGCCAAAAGCTAATATTTTCATCTTTTTTTTAATTTGCCACAAATTTCACTAATTTTTACTAAATAATTCAAGTTATTAGCGATACAAGACACGAATTAGACGAATTTTCACAAATTTTGGTAACAATTCGTGAAAAAATTCGTGCAATTCGTGTCTTTTTTAGAAAATAGATCATTCCTCATCTGCAAATAAAACATCCATCGTCAAGGCTTTATCAATCAAGCCAAGACTGTGTTCATTGTGTTTTAAGCCAAAAGTAGTCAATAAACTCAGAAATACTTGTTTACGCGTTTGTGTAATATCTTTAAAAATCGTTATTTTATCCCGTAAATCTGCTGCATACGATTTGCTCAAATTCATCAAACCATTGTAAAATTTCAATTCAAAAACATTGATAACATTATCTTTTCTATCAATCAGTAAATCAATTTGAACGCCCGCATCTTGCGAAGTGCCTTTTTGATAAAAACTCGATGTTTCCGCATAAACGCCTGAAATGCCCAATGCTTTTTTGATTTGTGGAATATGTTTTAAGCACAAACTCTCAAAAGCGTAGCCGCTCCAACTTTTGTAATCTTGCGTTTGGCTTAATTCTAACCATCTATTTTGCCCTTTATGCGCT
>JBEEMZ010000117.1:0-14414 GCA_041192405.1 Bacteroidota bacterium
TTATAATAAATTTTTGCCAAGCACAAATCGCTGGTATCCAAAGAATTGAATCTGATACAACGCCCACTTTAAATATGGATGCCTTGTACAATCGCCCCTTTTTGCAATCCACAAAATTGCCAATTGCAATCGGCGGTTACGTAGAAGCGAATACGCAATACGCGCAAACGGACGGCGTAGCTGAAGACGGTTATGCCTTTCAATTTCGGCGGATGACACTTTTTTTCTCGTCAACGGTTGCAGAACGCATTAAATTTTTATCCGAAATCGAATTTGAAGATGGCACCAAAGAAATTAACATCGAAAGTGCAGTAACAGACATCACTTTTCATCCGATGTTGAACCTTCGGGCGGGCATTATTATGAATCCGATTGGCGGTTTTAACCAAAATCATGATGCGCCGCGTTGGGATTTTGTGGATAGACCGTTGGTTTCGACGGGCATTATTCCGACCACTTTATCAAATGTTGGATTGGGGTTGCACGGCAAACACTTTGTAAATCAATGGATTATGGGTTACGAAGCCTATTTGACGAATGGTTTCAATGATAAAATTATTTCAAATGCATCGAATCGAACCCATTTAGACGCGGGCAAATCCGACCCTGATAAATTTGAAAAAAGCAATAGTGGCTTGCCTACCTTTTCGGGCAAAGCCGCGATTCGGCATCGAAAATGGGGTGAATTAGGCTTATCTTGCATGACAGGTATTTTTAATAAGTGGAAATCCGAAGGGTTGATTTTGGATGAAAAACGACGTGTAAGTATTGTTGCAATAGATTTTAATACCAATTTGTTTCAAAATCGGTTGCAAATCACAGGCGAAGCGGCAAAAGTTTATGTGGATGTGCCATCAACGTATCCGCAAAGTTATGGGAAACAACAATTTGGTTTTTTTGTGGATGTCGTCGGGACGATTTTGAAACGAAAAATGTTCAATTGGAACAATGCACAATTAAATTTGGGCATTCGCGGCGAATATGTGGATTACAATCAAGGCATTTTCAAAGAAACCGAAGGAAATATTGCGGATGAAGCATGGAGCATCACGCCTTCGATAGCCTTCCGACCTGTCGGCACAATGGTCATTCGATTGAATTACCGTTATCAACAGCAGCGCGATTTATTGGGCAATCCCGCCGCGCATACAGGCACGATGCAATTTGGTTTAGCTACCTATTTTTAGCGTTCGTGCAAACCTTGTTTTGTATAAAGTCTTGATTTTAACATGGTTAAATATAAGTTAAAGTTTTGTTAAAATAATGTTAAGATTTTGTTTTATGAATTTTTCTTAAACCATTGAAAATCAAGGCTTTATAATAAATGAAAAATATGTAAAAAATTGATAATCAGTTTATTGAAACACATTAAAAAAAAACAATTTCAATAAATAATTGATTTTGTTATATTTAAATATTTAAAATAAGAATTATAAAAAGTACAACGAATTCAAAAAAAGAATTATCTTTGTCTTATCAAATAAAAAACAGCTATTGTAAAATTCAATAACGACCTTAAACTTTTCTGCTCAAAGTCGCTATTTAACTTCTAAAAAGTTCACTTTTGTTTGCAAATAAATTCAGAAATGGCTCCTTAACGGAACGTTATTCATATTATTTTTAACTTATTAAACTTCTCTTATGGCTCTTAATTATTTCGTCAAGCGCAAGCGCGTACTTGGCTTCTATTTCTTTGACCTCACCAAAGATGGTTTGGTGCGTGCGGAAGATATTGAAACATTCGGCAAAAATATTGCTGCTAAAATGAACTTTCAATCCGGTTCCGACAATTACAAAAAAGTAACCACAGGTACGAATAGCTATTGGGCTGCCTTTGCTCCTGCGAGTGATACAAATGGCGATGGTTCAGTCACTTGTGATGAGTTTTTGTCTGCACTTTCGAAGGTATTTGCTTTACCGAATGGCAAACAAATTATGGAACAGCTTAATACGACCATGTTTGATGCGATGGATGTGAATGGCAATGGTTCTATCAGCCTTGACGAATACACGATTTTCCTCGCAGCAGCAGGTGTCAGCGCGGAAACGGCTCAAAGAGCGTTTCGCAAGTTAGACTTAGATAGCAGTGGCGTGATTTCGAGGGGTGAATTTTCACAAAATATTTGGGATTATTGGACTTCAGAAGATCCGACGGCTCGCGGCAATTGGTTTTTTGGCAATAATTAAACCGATTTAGGATTTTGGATGGTGGATTTCGGAATGTTCTCCGTAGAACATTCTGAAATCTACCATCCACATTCCGAAATCGAATTATTCTAAATCTTTTAATTTCTCTAAAACCCATTTTTGAGAAGCAGTTGTATTGGCTTCTAAAACTTCTTGTTTTAATTGCTCCACTGCTTTTTTATCTCCAGGCATAATTTTCATCATGCGCTTCACAAATTTAATCAAGTACAAATATTGCAATCGGCGGGTTTCTGCAATATCCTTATGCCGATTCAAATACGTTTGAAAACTTTTCAGAATCGAATCCAATGCTTCAAATTCATCTCGTTCATAATAGATAATCATTAACATCGTTTTAGAACCTAATGAATATGTTAAATCTTGATAATCAACGGTTTGTAAAAGATTTTGAACTTTATCATATTGCTTTTTATTGAAATAAACATTTGCTAAATTGTATGAAACGGCACTTTCACGCAACTCTTTTGGCAATTTATGTTGATACTCTTTGATAAAATTTTCTGTCCAAGTATATTCTTCAAGCCGATTTGCAATCAAAACCACATTCTTAAAATGCCAAGGTGATAATTCCATTGTTGGTGTACCATAAAACAAAATTTCTTTTTTAAGCAAAACTTTATACAAATCGTGGAAAACGGTTAAAAACAATTTGTCATTTTTATTCACCCGTTTCGTGCAATAATTCAAGGCAGATATGTACATTTTATATAATTCTTCGGGTGAAAATCGGGTATGATATTTATCTAATAACTCAATTAATTTAAAATAATGACTTGTATTTTCCATATCAATCTGAGTTAATAAAATATGATAATAAATGGCAATAATCGGAATTTCTTCATATTGAGCTTTGTATTTCCCAATATGTTCAATAATTTCATCTATAAATAAAAGTTTATAATCATGTGAAACTAATGTTTTGCGACTTGACATGGTACAATAAAGTCTTAATTTTTCAGTAAGATAAAAATAATCTAAATGATTAATCATTTCTTCAATATTGGTTTTATCTTCTCGATTCATTTCTGATTCTTGCATATCATAGAAATTTTTCTCTAATAAAAATTTTCCATAATAATATTTTGCATCCTTATAAGGTTGTTGTCGAGAAGCGAGTCGCGCCTGTCTGATACAAGTATGATACAATTTGTCTAACCTTTTTTTGCTAACAGCCTCCAAAAGATAGGCGGCTTGTTGCACATCGGAGTGATCATAAATTTGTTGCGCTAAAAAACTTTCCACCAACTCCAACAAATCAGAGCATAATTTTCGGAAACGCGTGTCATTATAAGGTTCATTTTCAAATAAAATTTTCCAAATCTCATATTTATCCAAATCTTGTTTTTCCTGACACAGCACACTGCCATTGCGCTGCGCCATCGGAGCCGTTGTGACAAGACTATGTACAGGTAGATTTGCATGTACATTAATATGTTTGGTCAAATATTCAAAAAATAGTGTCAACGATTCATTGACATTGAAATAGGGCGATTGCACATATTTGCGCAACCGATTTTGTTCAATCTTATCGAATTTGGACAAAATTGTGTATAATTTTCCTGTAATCATGTGTAAATAATGTTTGTTTTTAAGCGTAATTAAAAATAAACCCTGTTAAAAAGGAGGTTTCAAAAAGACCCTTTGGACATCACTCATCATTCAAATCTAACCTAATTGCGTTATATTGTGTACAACACGGTTCAAAATTATATTTCTTTTATGATATTTTTTTAAAATTCACTTTGAATAAACACATTTAATTATTTAGTTTTTTAAGAAACTAATTATCATAGACTTATATGCTGAAAAAAAACGGATACGATAATTAAAAATGTTTCAAAAATAGGTCAACAATATATTTTTTAAATATAGTAAAATAAAACATCCGTTCTTTGTATCAAAATTACTGCATTATGAATATCACTACTCATTTAAAAAAATATTTATGGATTCCGATGTGTGTGGGTGCGGCGTTTCGTGTGCAGGCTCAAACAGCTAATCCCTACAACAAGAACTTATTAGTAAATAATCGTTTGTATCATGCGCAATCTGCGTCCAGCGTACAAACATTGCAGCAACCATCGCACGGGTTGCTCCAAACGCAAATTAATAACCATCAATTAGATTTGAGTTATACACCAAGCCTTGATTTTATCGGGCAAGATGCGTTTCAAATCATAGTGGACAACGGAAGTAACGATACCTTGACTTTTAACTTAAATGTCACCAAAGGAACTGTAATTGCAAAAGATGATTATGTATTAACTGTTGAAAATCAAGAAATTACGATTAATGTTTTGCAAAATGACGTTTCCTTAGCCGATGCACCGACGCTAAATGCGTTGCCTTTGGTGAATTTTGGAATGGCTTATATTGAAAATAATCAAATTCGTTTTGTCCCAAAAATGGGATTTACAGGCACGGCACATGTGCAATATTCGGCTTGTAACGAGTTGAATCAATGCGCAACAGGTCAATTACATGTCCGAGTCGCGCCCGAACGGTTGCCGTCTTCAACGATTTCCAACGTTTTCACGACGAACGGACGTAAAATTATGATTACGTTACCTGCGACTGACTTTTCGGTGCAAACGCCACCTTCATCGGGAACGTTGCGGCAGATACAAGCAGGTCTTTTTGAATATGTACCGACCACAAATTTCATAGGCATAGACCCAATGACCTTTCAACAGTCGGCTAACGGTGTGACCAAAATACATATTGTCCAAGCGGAGGTTTTAACGGCGCATACCCCCCGCGCCCTCCGTGACGATTATGCATATACGTCGGGCAGTCACCCTGTGACCATACCCGTTTTGCAAAACGATGCGAATGGTGCAACGACTTTGACAAGTATTTCTGACATAACAGGCGGTACTGCAACGATTAACGCAGCACAAAATACGGTAATATTTACGCCAGATGTTTCTTTTACAGGTGCGTCGGGTTTCAAATATGCGGTGAATGGTAGCACGGAAATCGGAACGGCACGCGTTTTAATCTCTGATTTTGCGCCGATTGCACCTGCATTTCGATTAAAAGCAGCAGCAGGTGTGCCTTTGGTGTTGAATTATAAAGTGCCCATTCAAAACTATTTGTTTAGAATTGTGGACACCGCAGCGCAAGGAAGCGTTGAATATTTTGAAACTTTTAATGGTCAATTAGCAGGTCAATCGGTACAAGGCAGTCATTTGTTGATTTACACACCAAATTTAAATGCTCAATCGGATAATTTTACCGTAGAATATTGTGTAAATGGTGTTTGCCAGATGATTCAAATTGACATGGATATTACGCCGAATCCTAATACTTCGTGTGTGGGTGATTGCGTATGGACGGGCGATGCGAATGCAGATGGCATCGTGGATATGGCAGATGTATTGACGATTGCAAGAGCGATGGGCGAAAAAGGAACGGCTCGGAGTTCAAATGATTTAGGTTGGCAGCCGCAAACCGCAGCCGATTGGAAACAAGCAAGCAGCAATGGCAACAATCTGAAACACGCCGATACCAATGGAGATGGCATTATTACAGCCGCCGATACGGTTGCGGTGAATCAATTTTGGGGGCAAAAACGAGCGATTATTGCGTCAAATGAAGGTTTTGTAGTAGATCATTTGGAATTAACCGCCATTCCTGCACAACGCGAATTGCATCCTGGGGACACCTTATTAGTCTATTTGACGGTGCCAAATGCGGCTTTGGAGGTATCGGGATATCAATTTGCCTTAGGTTTTAATGCGCGTTGGTTAAATCCTGCCTCTTTGAAGGTCGAATTTGGGAATCAATGGATGGATGAAAATAATGCTGCATTAGGATTTTATCGCATATCAAATCAACAAATTGAGGTCGGTTTGGGACTTGCGGCAGCGCGGGCGGCAAGTGGTTATGGAACCGTCGGTATTTTGAGAGGGATTGTGGAAGAAGATGTAGCTTGTTGCTCGAAAACAAGTCGTTATAAAGTAGAACTAAATTTTAAAAACGCATGGTTGCAAACGGAGTCGGGAGTGCGTCTCAAACTCAAAACAAATCATGTTACGATTCCTATCATAGAAAAGCCAAAACCATATTGGATTGATAATCAATTGGCTGTATTCCCGAATCCTGCAACGGATGCTTTACACGTGTATTTAGACGATGCAACCACTTTTATGACAGAAATGACGGTTTTCAATTTGACAGGACAGGCAGTTATCCTACAACAGGATTTAAAAACGCGTCATATTGATTTGAAAACCAATGAGTTACAAGCGGGTATGTATGTATTACGTGCCAAAACAACAAATGGGTATTTGACGAAAAAAATTAATATATCGAAGTAATTCGCTACAAGAGATATTTCCCTCAACCGATTTCCCCAGAGGTCGGCGAATTATAATCCTCCTTAGCCCAGTCGCAAGATTGGGCTTCTTTTTTAAATGCATCATTCATCAGTACTTATGATTTTTTTTCCAAATCTGTACAAGATAATAAATCCCAATGATGACCCAAACCACATTCAACGCAGCAGGCGGATAGGCTTTGTGATAAACCGTCGTGATGATAAAACAAATGCTTCCAATAATGTTTAAACATTGATATTCAATAGATTGTGCATTAATTTTATTCGTACTATTTAACCAATAAGCGGAAATAAGCAAAATGGAGCCTATCCAGCCAATAATATCAACAATTGTTTCCATAACGAATTAATAAATTGATAATCAAATCATTACACTTCCTTTTTTCCTAAATACAATCCCAAAATAACACAGATGGTTCCAATGATGGTAAATATCGTAATTGGTTCTTGCATGAAAAAATGAGCATAGAAAAATCCGAAAATCGGACATAAAAACAACCAGAGCGATGCCCGAATGGGCTCTGCTTTCAATAGGTATAACCACAATTGAACTGAGATAATTGAAATGGGAATAATAAGCCAAATCAATGAAAACCAAAAAGTTACATCATAAGAATTTTTATGATGTTCGAATGCAAAAAGCGTAAAAGGCAATTGCCCTAAACCGCCAAAAAGGACTTGCCAACCGTTAATACTTAATCGCGGCAATGTCCATTCGATGCTCTGATAATAAACCGTCCCAACCGAATAACAAATTACGCTTAAACTTAATAAAAAAATGCCATAAGGAGTCGCATACGCGTTCAAAAGCAGTGGATAAATCGCTATTGTAATGCCCGCCAAACCCATCAAAAGCCCTGCCCAAATATTCCAAGTAATTTTTTTGCGCAACCAAACTGCGTTCAAAAGGCTAATAACCAAAGGGCAAGTTGCCGCACTTAAAGTACCAATTCCAGGCGTAATCTCTTTCATTGCAAAAACAAACACACTCGAATAAATCGTCATATTTAAAATGCCGCACCCAATTAAAGGCATCCATTCCTTGCGATTGGGCAATCGTTCGCGGTTGACGAATCGTGCGTAAAGCAACATTAAAACGCCTGCGATTAAAAAACGCGTATTGATGAGGACTAACGGTTGCGTTGAGGAGATGCCCAATTTGATTGCGACGGAACCTGAACCCCAAAGTGCAGCGAATGATAATCCAATTAAAATTTTTTGCATAATTGATTTGTCTATTTGAATTAGGAATGAAGAACTTCAATTTTCCTTCGTCCCTTGAAATGCCTTCTTTCCTAATTCAAACATAATGTGCTAATTCCTAAGATATAATGCTTGACAATTTCAATACTGACAGCCGTTTCTGACCCCAAAAAACCTTTAATGTGCGCATCAGTCAGGTTCGTTTTAACGAATTGAGTCAGCGATTTCGCCAAAGGCACATACGTCCAATGCCACTTTTCTTCGTGATAACCGTCCGTTCTGCCCGCCGAATAAGGTTGGCAAAAACCATAAGTGGAAGCATTTTTGGTCAACCAATCATACATTTTTTTGCCCGTGCTTGTGGCAAAATACTCATTTGTCAGATTATTTAAATCCATATCGGTGCCCCAATGATGTCGAGACGAACCAGGCATTGAACTAAATTCTAATATTTTCAACGCCCGTTGTTGTGGATCTTTGATGTGGGCATATTTATTTTTCCATTTTTCTTCCCAAATGGCTTTTTGGCGGTCAAAATTGCGCGTTGCGGAGACGATTTTCAATGAAACGCCCTCTTTTAACGCGGCTGCATGCATTTTTTTGAATGCTTCATACGTTTCTTTGCGCAGATACATATCTGCTTTATCTGCATGTTTCAACTCAATTTTGACAAAACGTTTATCTTTCGCAGGGTCAAATTTGCCCATTACGTAATCAATTGTGCTGTTTTGAGCCGAAACAGAGACCGAAAAACAACAAAATATAAAGATTTCTTTCAACATTTTATATTTTTTTAACACTTTTTCCCTACCAAAATGTAATAATTAAAAATATTTTCCTCTTTTTTCAAAATTTTGGACTCAATTTTAACGCCTCGTTTTGCCAACATTTCAACATATTCATTTAAATCGTATTGATGTGGATGCAATATATCACCAGGTACCAATCGAAATATTTTTTTTAACCATGCATGATTATGCGCATCAATCGAAACAACAACCGTCGCACCCACTTTTGCCGAACCAATTAATTGGTCAAAAGCGGTTTCTAAATCGGCTACATGATTGATTGCATTCAAACAAAAAATAATATCATATTCATTTCGAGCATCCAAATCTTCCAACGGTTGGTTCAAAAAACGAACATTTGGATAGTCAAACCGTTGAAAATGAGGCAATTTTTGTTCATATTGCAATAAAAGCGGGTCGAGCGCGTCCACTTGATACGGCGCAGGGAAGATTGTGAAAATGCCTGCGGGCCCGCAGCCTGCATCTAAAATCTTAAAATTGGTTTGAGTATTGCGCTCCACAGGCAATTGCAACCCAATTTCTGATACAAATTGTTTCCAATAATTCGTCTTCCAAACGGCGTATTCTGCGGGTGTGCGCCCGCGTAAATATTGTTGCCACCAACGGATTTCAGCCGCTTGCGCAATTTTCCAGCGAAAATTCACGGTATTCATATTTTTTTTGTTTATAAATCTAATAAATTCCGAATCACTTGAATCGGATTTGTTTTTTGAAAGTCTATTTTAAAAACAATTTGGTTTAAATAACCCGTATTAAACCGATTTTTAATCGTTGCTGAATGATAGATTGGAAAATAAACACCAAGATAATCACCCAATTCCAACGCCAAACCACCTGTTGCCAACCAGCCATCTTCCGCGCTGACAATCGCACTCGAATTATGCGCGTAACCCAAATCAAAATAGGGACGCAAATATTTGACTTTTGGTATATCCGTTTTCAAATTAAACGCTACCATATAATCGTTTGTAAAACCAATTGTTGCATGTTGCGCACCTAATGCGAACTTCATGCCGCCTTCGTAATTGGTGTTAATTTGTTGTTTTAATAAACTATTTGTTTCATTTCGACTGATAAAATAATCATCATAACGATAATCATTGAAATTTTGCCCCGTCAAACTGAAACTGCCCCGTGCAATTGATAGAAAATTAGCAGAATTGCGGCGCGTATTTTGCAAAAATTTTCCTGCGTACATCCGAAAATGAATGCTTTTGCCGCGTTCATACATCCAAGTTTGCCGCCATTCTAAGCCTGCTTTGAGGTATTTATCATTCATCCCGTAAGATTGTTGTTCTAAATTCAGTTTTAAAAACGTGTTTGATAAAACATATTTTTGTTCTAATGAATATGTAAAATCATGGATAACAGTGTTTTCATTCACTTTGCCGATATATTTCGGAACGGTATCATATTGAAAGGATTGTTCTCGAATCAAATTTGTGCGCAAACGCGCTGTATGCGTCCACGCACTTTGCGGCTTCGTTTTCCAAATTGCGGAAATCATCGGTGTTATTTTCATATAATGCTGAAACACATTCCATCGTTCTGAATAATTATAGGAAAATTGTTTTAAAAGAAGTTCTGGAATGATTTGAACTTTCTTAGAATCAACAAAATATTTAAAATCAGCAACGCCAATAGGTAATTTTGAACTCAAACCAAACATCGGCGCAATCGTATATTCAAACTTGTGGCGCGGCTGCGTACTGTTATAAAAAACCGCACCAAGCATCAAACCATCTATCGAATTGTAGCCCGCAAGTGGCGCATAATAAATATTTGTTTTGCGCGAATCGTCCAAACCTATCCCAAAACGGAATGAAATCGGTTCAAAAGTACTATTTTTAGGCGTAATTGTATTATTTTGGCGATTTGAATCATATAAAAGATGATTTGGATCCAAAACAATTTGGTCAACATCCATTTTTGGCAACACTATTTTTTGAATTGAAGCCGTGCCATCCATCATTTTTTGATAAATCAATTGATTGTTTTTAAACATACCCATTTCAAATGGCGTGGCGATTTCTCCAACATTTTGTATGGTTACTTCATAAGAATCATCTTTATTTTCAACCTTTTTCAACGCGTAATCCACTTTTTTAGTCGTTCCTATCAAATCGTCGAAAAGCCAAGAGAGTTTTTTGCCCGTTACCGATTCCATAACTTGTTGAAAATCAGTAGGTTGTGGGTGCTTGAATTTCCATTTTTCGTAATAAGTCTGCATGGCTTTGTCCATCAAATCCGTTCCAACATATTTTTCCAATAATCGAAATGCCATTGCAGGATTATCATAACCACCCATCCAATAATTAAAATTCGTCATTTGTTCCGACGAAATCGCCGATGGTTGATTTTGAAGACGGTTTGCAAGATAGAGATGTACCAATTCATTGCCCGTATAATCCGTTTTTTTCGCCAAAAAAGAGGGTACAAAATCAGTGATGCTATCTGAAATGTGATACAAATTGTTGTAACGAGCATCGTAATAATTGTTCAAACCTTCATCCATCCACACATTTGCACGCTCATTGCTCGCCAAAATGCCATAAAACCAGTTATGTCCGACTTCATGTTCAATGGTTTGTTCTAAATTTTTAGCATTGTCCATGTAGCCCAAAAGCGTTATCATCGGATACTCCATGCCACTACTTTGTGTGTCATTATGCAGTGCAGTCGCATGCGAGTATGGGTACGCGCCCAACACTTCTGACCGAAATTTCACAGCTTTATTGACATATTCGACTGCATTTTGCCATAAATCGGGTCGTTGATGCGTGAAAAGCACCCAAGTTTCAACTTTTTGTCCATTTTTCAACAATACCGAACTTTTTTGAACTTGAAACCTTTTGTCCGCAAACCACGCAAAGTCATGTACATTTTTTGCAATATATTGAATCGTTTTTAATTGTGTACTACTTTTTGGAAACGAATCATTTAAAACAAATTTTTTATTTTTAAATTGTCTAATTAGTTGATTTGCATTTTCAACTTTTTGATTTAAAAATAATTTTTCAGCCTCATTTTGTAACTCGCCTGTTGCCGCAACCACATAATTGTCGGGCAATGTAATCGTTACATCATAATCACCGAACTCCGAATAAAATTCGCCTTGTGCGAGATAAGGTATTGGATGCCAACCATTTACGTCATAAACAGCAGGTTTGGGAAACCATTGCGTTATCTGATACGACTGCCCTTGATGCCCCAATCTTGAAACATATTGTGGTATTTTGACTTTAAACGGCGTTGAAATGGTGCATTTGGCACCTGCGGCAAGTGGTGTTTTTAATTTCAATTTAACAATATCAATCGAAGTTGGATGTGGCTCAACTTCCACAGGTTTGCCATTGACGGTAAAATTCAAATCTCGAATATAGCCCATTTTTGGGGGCGGCGTGAAATAAAATTCTGTTTCACCATTGCGCAATTGTTGTTCAGCGAAAGCAGTGGTTTTTGACGCATAAGCATTTGCCCACAAGTGTATCCATAAAAATTCCAATGCTTTAGGCGCATTATTTTGATAAGTCAACTCGCAATGTCCGTGCAATACATGATTGCTGTCGTTGAGCGCGACGACAATTTTAGTATCCACTTTTTGTTGAAAATAAGGTTTCTGAGCAATCGCCGTTGCTAAGTGGAAGGTGCAAATGAGGAATAATATTCTTTTCATGCCCAAAAGTAATCAAAAAAATGATGTTGGATATGGTATTTTTGCAGTTCATTTTTTTATTCACAACCAAAATTGTTTATCAAACTTTATGTATCAACATATTATTGAACCTTTCGGTGCTTTTGAAAAACATACGTTTCAAGATACACACGGCAACGCTTTTTCAACGGTTCCGCAATACGGAAGTTGTTTGTTAGATTTGAAATTTCATCATCAATCGGTTTTGGACGGTTACGAAACAGCCGATAAATTGATTGAAAACAAATGGGCAAAAAATGTTATTTTAGCACCGTTTCCGAACCGCTTGCGCGATGGCGTGTACACGCATGAAGGCGTAATGCATTCATTTCCAATTAAAAAGTCATCAGGAAATAATGCTATACATGGTTTTTGCCGTGATGCTAACATGACGGTTGAATCGGTCAAAATGGATGCGGATCATGCTGAAATGGTTTGCACACATCTATATGACGCGGATGCGCACCCTGCGTATCCGTTTCGATTTTTGTTGAAAACAGTGTTGACTTTGCGCGGCGCGACGTTTACGATGGGCATGTATATCACAAATTTAGATACCAAATCAATGCCTGTTGGCATGGGTTGGCATCCGTATTTCCGATTTGATGGCGCGACGGCAAGTGATATTTCGATGCAAATGCCTGATTGTCAATTGATTGTGGTGGATGACCGAATGTTGCCAACGGGTGAAAAAGTGCCTTTTGATGATTTTAAAACGTTGCGCCAAATCAAGGAGACGCGTTTGGATACAGGTTTTGTTTTGAAAGAAAGTGCTGAAACCAATGCAACTGTTGTTTTGAAATTTAAAAACAAAAAGTTGAAATATTGGCAAAATGCACAAGATTGGCGATTTTTACAAGTTTTCACGCCGCCACATCGGGATTCTGTGGCGGTTGAACCGATGAGTTGCGCGGCGGATGCGTTTAATACAGGCGATGGATTAAAAATTTTGATGCCGAAGGAGACTTTTGGAGGTCATTTTGGGGTTGTTTTTATAAACGCATAGGGACAGAGGACACATAGATTTTTTAAATGATTGATTTCTAATTGTTTAAAAAAAGCGGTTGAGCCAAAAAATCTATGTGTCCTATATCACTATTTGTTTTAAAAAAGATTCTGATTTTTTTACTTTTTAACAAAAAAATAGAAAAAATCAAAAAAGTATTTATATTTGCTGTCTTATCTTTCCCGCTTTTATAACGAGAAAACTTTTATGAGAATAGCTTATTTCTTCACAACAAAATGGTAATCAATTACTTATGAGTACAAAAAAGCGTAGCGAACCGCTTCCTAATACGGATGAACCTGCCGCTACTAATCAAAAAAGTCGCAAACAATGGACGAAAATCAAGGGTGAAAACGCTTGGACAATGTTTAAAGTGATTGCAGAATTTGTAGATGGGTTTGAAAAACTCAATTCTATCGGACCTTGTGTATCTATTTTTGGGTCGGCGCGCACCAAACCTGGCAGTCCTTATTACGAATTAGCCGTCGAAATTGCTAAAAAAATGACCGAAGAAGGTTATGGGGTCATCACAGGCGGGGGCCCTGGCATCATGGAAGCGGGCAATAAAGGTGCAAAACTGAGTAATGGCGTTTCGGTCGGTTTGAATATTGAGTTACCGTTTGAACAACATCATAATCCATATATTGATTTGGATAAAAGCCTTGACCATCGTTATTTTTTCATCCGCAAAGTGATGTTTGTGAAATATGCGCAAGCATTTGTGGTTTTGCCAGGCGGTTTTGGGACTTTGGACGAACTTTTTGAAGTATTGACCTTGATTCAAACGCATAAAATTACAAAAGTACCTGTTGTTTTGGTGGGCACGAAGTTTTGGACAGGCTTAAAAGACTGGTTTAGAAACATTATGTTTGCTCAAGAACACAATATTAGTGAAGCGGATTTGGATTTATTGCCGATTACGGATGATGTGGAGGAAGTGGCGCGGATTATTGATGCGTTTTACAGCGACCCGAATAATCCATTTAATATGTTGAAACCCAATTACGAACTTTAATGATGAATGATGAATTTTGGAATTATTTTATAAATGAACAGCCATTTCCGCTTTGGAAATGGCTGAAATAGGATGCGTATGATTGGAAGGATAAAAAGGAACTTTTTAGTTAAAATTTGCGCTTTTCAACCGAAAAA
>JBEEMZ010000118.1:0-14335 GCA_041192405.1 Bacteroidota bacterium
AAATATTTCGCCCAAACCAGGGGGCAGAGAGCGTTAAATTTTATTTTTGATTTTTATTTTGAAAAAAAAAATCAAAAATCAAATTTAACGCTCTCTGCCCCCTTTTTTGGGCGAAATATTTCCCTAATTGTTTAGGTCTTAAAGCACTAGGTTTCCGAAACTTGAAACGTTTCGGAAATCGGTTCAAAAAATATATTTTTATAAATCATATTTGTTAATTTTGTTTTTGAATGTTTTTATTATTTGTAAATTTTACAATCTGATAAGTAGTTGAATCAAAATAGGCTATCAAAACGCGAATCGTTGATAATCAGTGTGTTAAAGTTGATTGCAACCTCAACGATTTTGGCGCATTTTTTGACAACTTATTTATGCTCAACTAATTAGTAATCAATGAGTTATAAAATTCATTATTCATTATTTACCATTCAAACAAGTTGTTTATTTAAATATAAATGAATTTTTGAGAATAAATCTTCTGGTTCAAATGGTTTCAATACAAAATTATCAAAACCATACGTTTTAAAAATCTCATCTTTGGAAATGTACGCATGTGCGGTCATCGCCAAAATGGGAGCCGTTACCTGTGGCATGTTTTGCCGAATATAAGCCGTTGCTTCGTTGCCGTCCATCACGGGCATTTGAATATCCATTAAAATCACATCAAAATCAGGCGTTTTTTCCAAAATATCAATCGCTTCCCTGCCATGATTAGCGATTTTAAGTTGAATATTCGGGAAATGCTTTTCCAAAGTCTTTTTTGCAACAAGTTGATTCATCTTGTGGTCTTCCGTCAACAACAATCGGAAACCCCGATTTTTATCATTCAATGGTTTTGGCACTTCGGGAATGTTTGAAACCACTTTTGGCGCATTCACGTCCACAATATCTATGTTTTCAAATGGCAAATCAAAGTAAATCGTAGAACCTTTCCCCAAAATGCTGCTCGCACCAATGTGACCATCTTGTTGCAACACCAAATTTTTCACAATCGCCAAACCCAATCCTGTGCCTTCAAACACGCGGTCTTTGGTTCGGATGCGCGTAAATGTTTCAAAAATCGTATCCACTTTGTCGGGCGGCATGCCGATACCCGAATCTTCTACAGAAAATTTAACCCGCACTTTGCCCAACATGGTTTCCGTTTTGACGACATTGATTTTGACAAACCCGTTATCCGTAAATTTCACCGCATTCCCAACAATATTAAACAAAATCTGATTCAAACGCAAGGTATCCCCCTTCACCATTTTTGGAACGGCGGGGTCAATATTCAACACAAATTGTAAATCTTTTTCATTCTTTTTGTACTGCATCACATTCACCACATTCACCAATAAGTCCTTGATTTCAAATGGTTTAGAATCAAAATCCATCCGCCCATTTTGGAGCGTTGAGATTTCCAAAATGTCATTAATGACCCCGAGCAAGATTTCAGATGATTTTTTGACAGACGTAATATAGCTTTGTTGTTCCTCGTTCAACGGCGTTTGCGCCAAAAGGTTACTCATCCCATAAATCGCATTCATCGGCGTGCGCATCTCGTGGCTGATGCTTGCGATGAATTGTTCTTTGAGGCGCGCCGACTCTTCGGCAACCTCGCGGGCGCGTTGCGATTCCGCGAGCCGATTTAAAACACTTTTTCTATCAATCGAATAACGCAATGTTTTTGCTAACTCATCGGGGTCATAGCCGCCTTTGAGCAAAAAATCTTGCGCACCCGCTTTGACGGCATTTAAACCAATTTGTTTATCTGCAAGTCCCGTCATTACAATGACATTTACATCAGGACATTTTTTAATAAGTTTTTCTAAGGTTTCAAAACCTCGCGTATCAGGCAACGTCAAATCCAACAAAACAACATCAAAATCGCCCTCTTGCAATGCCCGAATGCCTTCTGCAAGGGTTTGTTTATTGGTTACTTTGCAATTCAACAAGTCGGACTCCTCCAACATGATTTCGACTAACCGTGCATCGCCCGGATTGTCCTCAATCAACAATACTTTTTGAACATCATCCATAACTTCAGTTTCCTTAAAAGTTGGTTGAGCGATTTTAGTGGCGGATTGATATAATTGCATGGCAATATATAAGCTATTTTAAGAATGTGTAATACGATTTCGGAATTTGGATTGTGGATTATGGAATGTTATTTTTTGTTTCTTCATTCCGCATTTCGCAATCCACCTTCCGAAATCTAAAATCATTCCGATTTGATGAAAACAAAGTTCGCAGATTGATCATCAATGACCAAAACGCAAAAACGTTTCGAATGCTGGCGATAAAGTTTTTGAAACGGAGCTAAATGTTCGGTTGAAACGATTTGTTTGGTGACCAATTCTTCCAACGTCGAGACGCGCAATGCAAAATCATCTTCCATTTGGGCAGCACTTAAGAGGGGAATGCCCAAAATTACATCGGGGCGATGCGCCACCAACACTGGATACAAGGATACATCTTCCTCTATCACGGTTTGTGTGGCTTTGGTGCATATTGATTTGAATTGTTTGATACGGTTTTCGACCTGTTTGAACAAAATATTTTTAACAGATTCCATGTATAATCTTTTGATTATGAATTATTTACAAACGGTGTATGCGTTGCAATGCAATGCAATTTCATACAAAGATAACGCCAATCTGTGACAAATTTGCGGTTTTATTTTTACAAAAAAAGATGCTTGGAGAGAAAGGTATGGTTTATTTGAAAAATACCGTTGGAATGGGATGGTTTGTATATTGGTTTGAATTATAATTTATAATTCAATATGAATTAGGTAAGTTATTGATAATTAACCGTCTGGATAATTAACCGTCTGGATAATTAACCGTTTGGAAGGTTTGAAACCTTCCAAACGGTGTTGTAGAGTCATCTTATCGCTTATACGTCCGCTTCGTACCAAATAGATTACCTGTTTTGCCATGTTTGGTGGTGAGTTGTCCGTTTTTGCCTACTTTCGCAGTATAATCTTTGGTTGGACAACCTTCGCCGACTTTGCACGCCGTCCCTAACAATAGACTTGCGCAAAAAAACAGTAAAAAAAACCAGAACGGTGTTTGATATTTCATTTTAAAATAATTATTTAACACATTTTTTACCCACTTCTGCTGCTTTTGCAGTGTTTCCCGCGCCTGTGTACGCTTTTGTTGCGAGGCAATTCGCCTCCACCAAATTCGGTTCTCGCGCCAAAACTTTTTCTAAACGCGCAATTGCCTTCTCAAATTGTCCTGTTTTAATCGCCAACTCCGCTAATTTGATATTAATTGCCGTATTATCAGGATTTGCCGCGTCCAATTCGCGTAATAATAAAATGCCTTTCATCGGCTCATTGGGCAATGGATTGTCAGTATAGCAAAGTGCCAAATTAATTTTATGCTCCAATTGTTTTGGATTGAGCGAAGCCGCATTTTGGTACGCCGCTACTGCGCGTTGCGTACAAAAATCTCGAAGCGATTGTTCCTGCATATTCTTAACGGCTAAACGATAATTCCCGCCTGCGAGTGCCCAAGCCGTTTCTGTTTTTTCAACTTCCGCAACTTGCTCCGCAAAATGTGCCGCCGCCGCTTCCTGACCGAAGCGGTGAAACGCGCCCGAAACTTTTTTTAAAGCATCAGCTTGTTGCGTAGGAGACATGTTAGCCGTTTGTAATGCTGATTCAAGAGGTTGAATTTCAGCGAGTTGTGCGGGTGTGAGCGCATTACGCGCTGCGGTCAAAAGAGTTTTCGGGTCAGACGCAGCAATCGTACGATGACTGCTATCGGCAACTGTTTTTTGGAATTTGGACTTGGTGTCGCAACCAAAATACAAGATAAAAAAAAATGCCGTCGCGCTCCCTACAACCCACCATTGTTGTTTGGTTATCATGTAAGTGGATTTCGGAATGTGGAATGTGGATTTCGGAATATGGATTTCGGATTTCGGATTTCGGATTTTATAAAAAACTGAAAATCAATGTTTTATACAAAATCGCAATCCACAATCCGAAATCCAAAATCCGCAATCGTTATTATTCTGGTAAAGCAGTTACCTTGCTTTTCACTTCTTCGGTGAAAATTTTCGCAGGTTTGAAACTTGGAACATAATGTTCTGGAATGAAAACCGTTTTATTGCGTTTGATATTCCGACCTGTTTTCGCGGCACGTTTTTTAATGATGAAAGAGCCGAAACCCCGTACAAATACTTCATTGCCAGAAGCCATACTGTCTTTGATGACTGTAAAAATCGCTTCCATGGTTTGGATGACATCCACTTTGTCAACGCCTGTTTTATCGGCAACTGCTGCTACTAAATCCGCTTTTCTCATTATTAATTTGATTTTGAATAAGTTATGAAATAATTACTGTATCTGCAATTGGTCGCAAAGTTCGTAACTTTTTTGAGATTTAAAAGTTTTTTAGTAAAAAAAAACGATTATTTTTTTAATAATCAATGAATTATATATTTTTTTATTTGTATTAAAATAAAAAAAAAGGTTAATTTTATGAATATTGTTTTTTTATATTGCGTAATAAATTGATTCTAAATTATTTTGACATACAAATAATCGTTAATTATAAAACACAATTTTTTAATTGATAATATGTTAAGATTATTTGCGTATTTAAAGTTTAAATAATAATTTGAGAATCAATGAATTAAGACAATAATTGCTCCAATTTTTGCAAAATAACGGGCTTTTTTTGGAACGCACAAGAGTTTTAACATTTTTTTTTGAAACACATCTGGACACAGGAAACATAGATTTTGAAACAAACGATGTTTCCTATGTCCAGATGTACTTCAAAGCTATGTTCTCTATATGGATATGTATTTCAAAAAAAAATAAAAAAAAGAAATGTATCTTGTAATTTGTGGCGAAATTAAGTCAATTCAAAATCATGGGAATCATTCAAAAAATTGGTATTGCGTTATTTATATTGGGGCTTGCGGTTTTTATAGCAACGCCTACATTAAGCGAATTTGAACTCACGCCTGCAATTGTTCAAAAAGAGATTCAAAAACCGTATCATCTGCAAGCGATTTCGGAGGCGGCAAAACCTTTGTTTCATAAAATATATTTAAATAATATTGAATTTATAAATGATTTAAATACAGCATTATCCGCAGCTAAATCGCAACAAGACCAAAAAGCTAAAATCGAAAATTGGAAAGCAACCGCCTTGCCCGAAGGCGTTTCTGAATGGGATTTCCGCCTTGGCGACCTTAATTCCATCCGTTTTGAACTCGTGAAAGCCAGTTCAAAAGGTTTTTTAGCAACACATCTATTATATATGATGATGTTTAGTTTTGGATTTGGGATTGTAGGAGCCTTGTTATACATCCTCCCCAAACGTTATAAACCCGCAGGCATTCAAAATAATGGCATTTTTCGCAGTTCCATGCACGCACGAGGCTGGCTTGGCATCTTGACGGGCAGTTTTTTAATCATATTCTATATTTTTTTATATTGGTTTCCCGAATATTTGACAAGTTGGGTTCAAATCGTGGATCCATTGAGTCGGCGATTGAGTGGCAATGGCGCGAGTCAATGGTTTTTATACGGTGTTTTATATACAATTTGTGTCATCATCATGGGCGTAAGAATGTTGTTAAAATATCGGCACAACCGTTATCAACAAATACGCACTTTATCCGTGATTTTTTTTCAAACCACCTTTGCATTTTTGATTCCAGAAATCTTAGTTCGCTTGAACCAACCGTATTTTGATTTTAAAAATATGTGGCCTCTTAAATATGACTTCTTTTTTGAATGGCATTTAGACAAATTGTTGAAAAATGGTACTTTGGGATTATTTATGTTGATATGGGGGATGGCACTTTTCTTGATTGGCGTACCTGTTTTTACCTACTTTTTTGGGAAAAGATGGTATTGCTCCTGGGTTTGCGGGTGCGGCGGCTTGGCTGAAACGTTGGGCGACCCGTATCGGCAATTGAGTGATAAGTCCTTGAAAACATGGAAGTTAGAACGATATTTGGTACATGGTGTATTGGTTTTTGCGGTGCTGATGACGCTTTTGGTGTTGTACACGTACTTCACGGGTGCGAGCAACATTTTGTTTATAAGCAGTTATGATGTCCGCGTTTTGTATGGTTTTTTGATAGGTTCTGCCTTTTCGGGTGTGGTTGGCACAGGATTTTATCCGTTGATGGGCAATCGCGTTTGGTGTCGGTTTGGCTGCCCTTTGGCGGCGTATCTGGGTTTGGTTCAAAAATACAAATCTCGATTTCGTATCACCGTCAATGGTGGACAGTGTATTTCATGCGGTAACTGTTCCACCTATTGCGAAATGGGCATAGATGTTCGTTCGTATGCACAAAAAGGACAAGATATAATTCGTTCATCCTGTGTAGGTTGTGGTGTATGCGCGGCGGTATGTCCGAGAGGCGTTTTGCGATTGGAGAACGGTGGTGATGTGGATGAACGCGCTCAACAGGAGCGCGTTATACACATTCGATTGGATGATGTGCGAATTTTGAATTCTTAATGAAAAAAGGTTTTGGTGCGACATAAACACCGTTTGGAAGGTTTAAAACCTTCCAAACGGTTGATAATCAACATTTATCAAAACAATTTAGTGTTTAGCAATAAATGCATCTATATTATGTTTTTTCAAATTGCGAAGTTCTGCCTCCGCGCCGCCGTTGAACGGAAATTTCGAAGCAACCACTCGCGTATTACCTGAAGTTTCATCTTTAATTGCCGTTGCATACGCAAAACCTTTCTTTTTCAAATCCGCAACGCGTGCATTCGCACCTGCTGCATCCTTAAAACTACCCGCGATAACCCAAAAATCACCTTTATCACCTGCGGTTGTGTACGTTTTGCTATCCGTTGAAGGCGTTTTAGTGCCAGCAGCAACTGTACCACCTTTGGAAGTCAACGTTTGTTTCGTATGATTTTGAGGAGACACCTCTGCAACTGTTGAAGACGCACTACTACCGCCGCCAGAAGGTGCCGTCCGAACAGTTGTTGTAGAAGCAGCTGTCGGTGTTGTTGCTTTTACCAACGTGCTTGGTGCTGCGGTGGTGCTTGTGCTTGCTGCCCCGCCCGCACCTAAACGCTCATCTGTTGCAGGAGAACCGCCACCTAAACTTTGGTTTACAGCTGCCGTAGCAGATGAATCACCAAACTCTTTCGCTGTGCCTGTGCTTGTATCAGCAATTGCTGAACGTTCTTGCTCTTTTTTTAGCATGGCTTGGCGAATCAAGAAGATCAATGCGAAGACGCAAAGTCCGACAGCCAAATAAGTCAAATTTCTAACAGTAAGAGGTCCCATGGAAATCTTTGTTATTTTTCGGTGAACAAAATGTGTGTAATTATTTTACAATTAGTTGAAAATCATGGCTAATCGTTAATTCGGGCGCAAAATATTGGATTTTTTGCAGATTTCAATAACTTTTTATTCACATTTTTTTTTTAAAATGATGAATGATGAATTTGTAGGCATTAATTATTCACTTTTGGAACGATTGGTTCAAGTGAAAGTTGCGGCTTGTAAGGATGAACGATGAATTTTTGCAATAAATTCATCGTTCATCATTCATCATTCATTTTCTAACCGTTCCAAGAGCCGCACCGACAACCGCAAAACCGTCATTTCAGTTACCAAACCGACCAATTCTTTGCCTTTGACAACAGGCAAACAACCAATATTTTCCTGCCGCATGACGCGCATCGCATCCAATAAACGCATATCTTGCGTAATCGTAATCGGATTTTTAATCATAATTTCTTTAACGGTGTCTGGTTTTTTGCCTTCATGTTTATTCGCGTAATGCCGCAAAAGCAAACGCGAAGTCACCAAACCAACCAATTCGCCTTCGGAATCTTCCACAGGCAAGTACCTCACCTTGCGCCAATCCATCAAATGCGCCACAAAATCAATAATATCATCTTTTTGCACCGTGAAAAGGTCGGTTGCCATGCACTCCTCAACCGTCAATTTACCAGGGTCATAATTTTTCAAATCCGATAATTTAGGCATTTCCCAAAGATGAACGGGGATTTCCGCCCATTGATTTTTAAACATCGCCGCAGACATTACCGCAACCGCTTCATCCACACTCACTTGTTTTTTCAAATCGGTGAACGCCCGCAATTGCCAACGCGCCCCATTCGTATGTCTTTTGGCGCGCTCCTCAATCGGACTCAAATAACGCTCAATATCTGCCGCAGGAATATTGCGACTTTTCAAACCTTCCTGCGCCAAAGGCAATAATTCCTTCAAAACCAAGTCTGTAACCGCAATTTTACGGTCTTTCATCCACGTATATTGCGCATCAATGCCAAATTTAGCCGCTTTATCGAAATTATCGCGCACATCCTCAAAGGAAAGTTGTTTGGTTATATCGCCGTAATGATGCGCAAAACCTTCCATCATCCCGACCCAAAACGCTGCATTCGCCGTCGCATCTAACACGGTCGGGCCCGCAGGTAACACTCGATTTTCAATGCGCAAATGCGGTTTACCATTCGGACTGATGCCATAACACGGTCTATTCCAACGATATATGGTAGAATTATGGATTTGCAAAGCGCGTAATTTAGGCACTTTTCCATTGGCAATGGTTTCCAATGAATTTTCAATCACCTGATCGCCCAACAAAACACGGAATCGAGCAATATCTTCTTTATAAATCTCCACGACCGAATTGCGCAGCCAATTGGTGCCAAAATTGACTCGCGGACTGCGTTCGCGCATGTGGTCATACGTTTTACGCGTGTCAAGCGATTGTTGAAAAAGGGCAATACGGGTTTCATGCCAGAGGCGTTTGCCGAAAACGATAGGCGAATTTGCCGCAATCGAAATCATCGGAGCCGCGAGCGTTTGCGCAATATTGTACATTTTGACAAAATTGCGCGGCGAAACCTGCAAATGTACTTGAAAACTCGTATTACAAGCCTCCAAAAGGGCTGTTTGGTGTTGAATATTGATTTCGTCAATCCCAGAAAGGCGCAATTCGCAAGTACCCGACATCCGTTGCTCTTTAATCGAAGCCATCAACGCGGCATAACGAACATTCGGCGTTAGATTATGGTCTTCTAAATCGAACTTTCGCAGTGTCGGCAAAATGCCCGTCAATAAGATTTCAGCATTGAAAGGGCGTAATTTTTCCCTAATTTTGCTCAAAAAAATATTATTTTCCGCCTCCATCTGCCGCAGACAATCTCCTGTGAATTCCAAAGGAGTCATATTGGTTTCCAAATTGAACCGCGCCAATTCGGTACCGACCCAATCCCAGTCCGTCATTTGTTCGAGTACCTGCACATTGCAAGGCACAGGTTTGAAAGATTGTGGATCCACAATACACATTTCTTGTTCGGCACCAATGCGCACGATGTCATCCTCGAACCAATTATGTTCGAGCATGTGCTCCAATGCTTGCACGTCTCGCAGGAGTTGCCCTACAAAATGTTGCATTTGTTTTTTATCCTTGACGTGTTTAACCTTAGCTTCGCCCATGATAGAGGTTGTGTAACTAAACGAGTGAGATGGAAAATGATGACTCAGACTGCTTTGTGTAAGCAGTCAAAAACAATTTGGCAGTTAATTGGTTTTAGTTGAAAGCAACTTTTTTGCAAAAGTGCGTCTTTTTTTACAAAAAATGCAACTTTTTCGACATAAAAATCAAAATAATTTAAATTTTATTTTTTTTTTATATTAAAACTTGCCATGAGATTTGAGCCCCCACTGCGCAACCCATTTGTGAGGTAATATGGCAAATTTTGCGCGGAAAATTAGATAAAAAATTAGATTTGCAAGTGCGCTTGTACGAAATGTCGCATAATTACGTGGAGTTTTCTGCGTGAAAAGAAAAATGCTGCCCCTTTCGCAGTACAGCATTTCGATATTCATTTACTAACAAACGAATTGATGATGAAAATATCCAGTATTCATTTAGCTAATTTCAAAAGATTCAATGATTTAGAAATAAAAAATATTTCTAATAAAACAAAATTAGTCTTGTTGATTGGCTCAAATGGTTCGGGCAAATCCTGCCTTTTTGATGCGTTTAGTTTCGCAGACAGCGAAATGAAACGCGAACGCATGGAAGAAACGGATTTTAAAAAGTATTTTAAAAAAGATGCGTCACAAAACACGCATGTAAAAATCATGTTTGGAAATCAAGGTATTGAATTTTCGGATAATCTCTACCAATCCAAACTGAAAAAATTAAATCATCCACAAACCTTGAAATTGAGCGCGAATCAACGGTTAAAAATGAATTTTAATCAAATAACGCTTTTTGATATGTTTTATGGTAGGACGAGTTTTCGACAAATTGCGCGATTGACGCGCACAAGTTTGGGGCAAGGACAACCGATTGATTTCCAAGATGCCGACCGACCTAAATTTTTTATTGACCGCGACTGCCGTTTTGAAAATGACATCGAAAAAATGACGGAATTGATTCTAAGAGATTTATTCACTATACGCGAATCAGGCGAAGTGATTTATCAAAAATATGTTTATCCAATTAATGTTTCATTACAGCGCATTTTTGGAGAACAAAATGGAACCAGATTGGAATTAATCGAAATTATTCCACCATTGGAAGGCAAAACGGCGCAAATTACGTTTAGAAAAGGCAATTCAACTTTTCATTATGATTATCTGAGTGCGGGCGAAAAAGAAGTTTTCAATTTAATTTTTAATCTAATGAGTCGAACGCATTTGTATCAAGATACCATTTATTATTTGGATGAAATGGATTTGCATTTGAATACCCGATTGCAATATAATTTATTACAAGAAATTGTAGAACATTGGATTCCAATCAATTGTCAATTATGGACGGCGAGTCATTCATTGGGCTTCATCGAATACGCAAGTCAATCCGAAACAGCAGCTATCATTGATTTTGACAATTATAACTTTGATCATCCGCGTGTGCTCACGCCCGTACCCAAAGAAAATCCGAATATTTACGAAATAGCAGTAGGCAAAGATTTTTTACCCTCGCTTTTGAAATATTTGAATATCTATTTTGTGGAAAACAAAGACCGAGACTATTATGCCGCTATTGGGTTGGCAGAAACGATTTTTGTATCAGCTAATAATCGAAATAGTGTATTTCATAAGGCGCGTACATCGGATATGAAAGGGGTTGTAGATAGATATTTTTTAACAGATGAGGATATACAACTCATTGAAAATGAATATCTTAATTTAAAAATTTTACCGTACTACAGTATCGAAAACTACCTCTATCATCCCGATAATTTGCAAGAATATTACGATAAAAAAGGAAAAATATATGATAAAAATAATTATATTGAACAATTGATTGTGGCAAAAAATCAAATTAAAGATGCGATTGTATTACAAATTGTGTCCTCCCGTGGGACGTATCCGTATTTTGGAGAACCCATTTTTAATAAAAATCCAGTGCTTCAAAATCGGTTTAAAATCAAGGAAGAAAATTATGCACAATCCGCCGAAATTCAGAAGTATTTGAATAGCAATGATTTAGAGCTTTTTTATAAATCATTTCAAATCAAAATATATGCAACCCAAGTGCTACAACGACAAAATGTTGCAAAAACTGATTTAGCTAAAACAAATTGGTTTAAAATGCAAATGGAAAAAATATTGATGTGAACCACCAAATGGTCGTGTTTGCCCCGAATGCCCCGAATTTGCACAAATAATTCGTGCAAATTCGGGGCATTCGGGGCAAAATTGGGTATTTGTCAAGTTTCTAAGCGACAGGAAGGTGGCAAAAAACCTGCATTTTCCGAAAAAATCAAACGGTATTTAAGATATTTCCGAATTTTCAAGAAACAAATTGTCAAAATAGGGTGATTTCCGAATTTTCAAGAAACAAATATACGGCTCATCTGTCTTTTGAGTGGAAACACATATGTACATAGGACACATCGGTTTAAAACACATAGGAACCGAGAAAACAGATTTTTTAAAATCTATAAATCATTGAAAATCAAACCTATGTGTTTCAAACCTATATGCTATATGTACCTATGTGTTTCCACCAAAAAGGATTCATTTTCAATCCACAATCATTGTAGCGGTATCTAACGATTGTTGCAAAATATTCTTTGGCAAATCACGATATTCATACTGTTGATTCCGCAACCGCGGCTCAAAACCTGCTTCTTGAATCGCTTTTTGAATGCCATCGGCGGTAAATCGGTATGCCGCACCTGCTGCCGACACTACATTTTCTTCAATCATAATGCTGCCAAAATCATTCGCGCCCGCATGCAGACACGTTTGCGCAACCTGTTTACCAACCGTTAACCACGACGCTTGAATATTCGTCACATTCGGCAACATCACCCGACTCATCGCAATCATACGCACATATTCGTCGCCCGTACACGTATTGCGGGCGCGTTTCAATTTTTTCAACAAAGTTCCTTCATCCATAAACGGCCACGGAATAAAAGCTAAAAATCCTTTTGCTGTTGAAGGTTTTTCAGATTGTACTTGACGAATTTTAACAAAATGTTGCATCCGTTCCAAATTCGTCTCCACATGCCCAAACATCATCGTTGCCGAAGTCGTCAAATCCAACTGATGCGCTGCCCGCATGACATCAAGCCATTCTTCTGCCCCACATTTGCCTTTTGAAATCAGTCGCCGCACCCTATCATCCAAAATTTCCGCCCCTGCGCCAGGCAGTGAATCCAAACCCGCCGCCTTTAAATCGCGCAATACTGACTCATGAGAAGCCTTTTCCAATTTGGCAATATGCGCGATTTCGGGCGGGCCCAAAGCATGTAATTTCAAGTTTGGGTATAATTGTTTTAAGTTTTTAAACAAATCCACGTAAAAAGCCAAGCCCAAATCGGGATGATGCCCGCCTTGTAATAACAATTGCTCGCCACCGAATTGAAATGTTTCTTCAATTTTCTGGCGATATTGGTCAATCGTGGTGATGTACGCTTCCGAATGCCCTGGACGACGGTAAAAATTACAAAATTTGCAATTCGCATTACAAACATTTGTGGTATTAGAATTACGGTCAATAATCCAAGTAACCACTTTTTGACGTTCGGGCGCGAGTCGCTGCAAGCGCATTCGATTGCCGACGTACATTAAATCTGCCGTAGGTGCGTTTTCAAAGAGGAAAACACCTTCTTCGGCGGTTAGAAAGGTACCTTTTAAGGCTTCGTGTAGGAGATGATCTGTTTGCATGATGAATGATGTAACGAATTGATAGATACACCGTTTGGAAGGTTTGAAACCTTCCAAACGGTGTTGTCGTTTATTTCACTTTAACTACTTACTCTATTACGGACGACCACTAAACGCCAAAAGGTTCTTTTCGGTTTATGAATTTTCATTTTTTTTTGAAAATAGTGAAAACTAAGGAATGATGAAGGATATTTTTTTTTGCAGTTTGTAAAAAAAAGGCTACCTTGCGGCAAATTTTTTTGAACAAATCATCCGCCCGATGACGGAAACGTTACCTCAACCCAAATCTTCGCGCCGTTTTGGTGGCATTTTACTATTGGTCATTATGCCATTTGTGATACTCTATCAAAACGAAATCGCTGCTTATTTCTATCTCAAAACCACTTGCCAAGAGCCGCGTAAACGCCTTTGGCGCAACTTTGATATACCGATTCCAGTCGCTCGTGTGTACGGAATTGATGTGTCGCATTATTCCTGTCCAATTCAATGGAATGTTGTTAAAGCGATCAATACCAATGGAATACATATTAGTTTTGCTTATATGCGAGCGACTCGCGGCACTCAAATAGTGGATTATTTATTCCAAGAAAATTGGCAAAACGCTAAAGCAGTAGGGATACCCAGAGGTGCGTATCACTTTTTTCGTTTCCACGAAAATGCAGAAGATCAAGCTGATTTTTTCCTCCGCGCCGTCCAATTTGAAAAAGGTGATTTGCCACCCGTGTTGGACATCGAACACGATAAAATCAATAATGACCGCAAAATGGATAAAGAACAAATTTTACAAGGCATTGCCAATTGGCTATCAAAAGTAGAAGATGCGACGGGCGTTACGCCGATTATATATACGAATTTGGATTACTATAAAAATTATATTGCAGGTCGGTTCAAACGGTATCCTGTTTGGATAGCGCGTTATAATGAGCAAACACCGCCGCGTTTATCGGATGGGCGGCAATGGTGGTTTTGGCAATTTTCAGAAAAAGCGCGGATTGATGGGATTTGTGAAAAAGTGGATATGAATGTGTTTTCGGGCGATTTGAATTCATTGAATTTGATTCGGAAGAAATGAGTAGTTATACTTCGCATTGGATGGTTTTGTGATTTTGGAAAAAAAAGCATCTCTCTCCACCCCGCCCGTTCTCAAGCCGAACGGTTGCTTGGCGAAATCC
>JBEEMZ010000119.1:0-14320 GCA_041192405.1 Bacteroidota bacterium
CCAATCATTGTATCGAAATAGACGAAATAACCAAATTATGTGACGTTCCAGAAGCGGCTTGGGATTATAAATTGGGGAATCGAAGTGCGTTAGAATGGGTTTTAGACCAATATAAACCGTCAAAACCATCTGACCCGACGATTGCAGCATCATTTAATACCTACCAATTTGCGGATTATAAGGAACATGTGATAGATTTGTTGATGCGCGTGTGTCGCGTGAGTGTGGAAACAATGCAAATCGTGGAAAAATTATAAAAAACAACATTGGCAAGGTTTGAAACCTTGCCAACGTTTATAAATAATTGATTATCAATTATTTATAAATTAAATTTCATTCATTATATTTCTCTAAAAGAGCTTTTAAAACTTCTTTAGACGGCAAAACGGTTTGATATTTTTGGGCAAAAATTTGTTGATTGTCTTTTGGAAGCGTAATTTCAACCAAAGATTGATTTTTATCCTTGCAAATGATAATACCGACCGTTGGGTTTTCATGTTCCAATTTCACATAGCGATCATAGTAATTGACATACATTTGCATTTGACCTAAATCTTGATGCGTTAATTTGCCAATTTTGAGGTCAATCAAGACAAAACATTGCAAAAATCGGTTATAAAAAACCAAGTCCACTTTAAAATGGTCTTCATCAAATGTAAATCGCACCTGTCGCCCTCCAAACAAAAAGCCCTTCCCCAGTTCCAACATAAATTTTTCTAATTGATTAATAATGGCTGTTTCCAACTCGCTCTCTGAATACTGATTTTTATCTTCCAATCCTAAAAATTCTAAAACCAATGGTTCTTTAAGTAAATCGTGCGGTTTTTGAATCACTTGACCGACTTGCGCGAGTGATTGAACGGCTGATTTATCCCGACTTAATAATAATCGTTCATATAATCCACTATTGAATTGGCGTTGTAAGGTGCGAACACTCCATTGATTTTGATGTGCTTCCAATTCATAAAATTGTCGTTCGGCAGGATTTTGGATGCGCATTAACAACAAATAATGAGACCAAGATAAAACAGACGACCATTGCCATTCGTCAGACAGTGTCTGACGAATTGAGTAAGCCGTATAAAAATCACGCATTTGTTTTAAATTCGTTTCAGAAAAGCCTTTTCCAAATTGTTTGGTCAGTTGTCTGCCAACTTTTTGGAGTAATTGCACGCCGTATTCGGCACGGGTCGCGCCGTTTTGCAGCTCTTCGACCAACATTTCACCAATTTTGTAATAGGTTTGAACCATAGCCGTATTCGCAATCTGCGCCACATATAAACGAGATTGTTCAATCAGTGTGGCAATTTTTTCACTAAGCGTTTCTTGCATAGAATGATTTTTTTTTTAAATGATAGCAAAGGTAACTCAATAATCCTTTTTTTAAGCAAAAAAATCTAAGATTCAACACATTTTTATTAAAATTATAACTAATTTGCGTATTCTATTTATGGAAATGATTTTTTTTAATAAATAGGCGTTGAATGGATTTTAGACCGTCTGACCCGACGATTGCAATACCATTTAATATCTATCCATTTGCGGATTATAAAGAACAAGTGATTGATTTGCTCCAAAAAGTTTGTCGCGTGCGTGTGGAAACGATGCAAATGATTGAAACATTATAAAAAACAACATTGGCAAGGTTTGAAACCTTGCCAACGTTTTATAATTTAATAATTAATTGATAATCAATCTTTTATCTATCAAGCAGCGTCTTTTTGATTGGCAAATCTCATTTTTTCAACCGCTTTTGCCATCTCTTGCGGGTCTTGAATGACCCCTTGAAGATATAACAAATTGGAATAAGAAGCAAAATAAGCTTTGAGTACAGGAGCATCATCAGGTCGCAAAGGCAACCAAATGATGGAATGAAAAGGCTTATTTTCGAAGCGATATTGGGGGCGTTTCACACCTGCGATAGGCGTTAACTCGACCACTTGTTTTTTAAAACCCAATTGTTCCAAGAGAACAAGCCATTCTCGGTAGGTAGGTTGGATTTCCTTATAGATTCTAAAAGTTTCCATCAAACAATTGATTTTTAATGTGACGTAATTCAATGATGGCTTGGCGATTCCAAAGTTGACCAAAAGGAATGTAAATCCGTACAAATTTACGAATTTTATCCAATTGAATGCCATCTTTCAGAAAATAAGCTTGCAAATCCAGATAATAAGCCACTTCTTTTTGTGCGTCGTAAAGCAAAAATAACACAACCGCAGGGTTTTGCAACCATAATTCCAAATCGCGTTTAGAAACATCAAAAGTATAGGCTTGCCTATCAGCTGCTGTTTTCAATTTATCAGTTGCTTTTAATTGACAATGCATCACCAAATTTTCAATTTCACCTTGTTCATTAAACGTGGTAATCGAACCGTCATAGCCATAATCATTTTGGCTGTACCGATAGAAAACATATCCTGCATATAAAATTTGACGTTCTACATAATTGAAACTCAAATCTTCAATAATGTGTTCTCTGGTTCTACGTTTTCTCATCCTTTTTTTTTAAAAATTTTACAAATCAGTGTGAAATTCGAGCAAAATTATCATGTCTTTTTTAAAATTTCAAATTTTGTTTTAAACATTAACACATTTGACTTGTAAATTGGGGAATCGCAGTGCGTTAGAATGCGTTTTTGCCCCAAATTACACGAATTCTTACTAATAATTTGTGCCAATTCGTGTAATTCGGGGCAAAATTCTTACATTTGCAACTAAAACAGATTATCATGTCAAATATTTTTCTCAGTGGGCTTCAAGGTTTTTGGAGCATTATTCAAAAATTGTTCGCCGCAGAACGACCAACACCCACTTCTTCTAACGCCAGTGTCTGGACAACAAGACCCAGAGCCGCCAGAATGATTTATGTGATGGACGCGCTGATTACCAAATATAATTTTCCTGTCGCGGGCGCGGCGGGTTTAGTCGGCAACTTATACGCCGAATCTGCCTTGATTCCCAATCGAATTGAAGGCAGTCAAGCGACAAGTCCTATGTATGCACGAGATTTTTCGGGTAATTTTGCCGATTTCAGCCCAGAAGCGGTGATGAATCGCATTTCAGGGCAGCAAGGACCTAAATTAGCAGGCGCGGGTTTGGCACAATGGACGTATCCGAGTCGGCGTAAAAAGTTTTTTGCACAATCACTTGGCGCAAATATCTTATTTGATATGGATGCGCAACTGGATTTTTTAGTGGACGAACTCAAAACTGATTTTTCTCGTGTTTATGCGACGTTGATGGATGAAAATACGTCGGTAGAGGTCGCGTGTGATGAGGTGGTTTTGAAATTTGAACGCCCTGCGGATCAATCCGAAGCGCATTTACAGGTCAGACGCGGTTATGCGAAGGATGCGTATGTGTATTATGTGAAGCAGAAAGATGGCGTTGTGGACGGGAAAAACTAAGGGCTATTGATTGAAAATGATAATCAATCTATTTGAATGCCCGCTTTTGATTTACGACCGTATTGGACAAGTGGTTTTACAAGCAGCAATTTCCGCTTTGGAAAATGCTTGAAATAGGATGCGTATGATTTCAAGGATTTTAAGGAACGTTTCCGTTGAAAAGTACCCCTTTGAACTGAAAAGATCCTTTTTATCCTTCAAATCATCTGCAGCCTATTTCCAAAATTTCCAAAGCAGAAATTGCTGCCCAATTATTGAACTTTTGTTAAAAGAGTGTTGTTTAAGCACAAATCTAAAATAGATTTCGTTTTTAACCCTTTTTTTATAAAAATCAACAAAATGAGTCAACAAAAACCGCCTTTTCGTGCGGATCATGTAGGAAGTTTATTGCGTCCAAAAGCATTGTTATCATTGCGCCATGAGTGGAAATTAGGCAACGTACCCGCAGAGGTACTCCGTGAAGCCGAAAATAATGCCATTGCTGAAACCATTAAAAAAGTAGAATCTATTGGCATTCAAGCGATTACAGATGGTGAATTTCGGAGAGATTATTTTCACCTTGATTTTTTGAAACAACTTGACGGCGTAACCGTCACAGGCGGTATTGCGTCGAACCCGAATGCAAAAGTTGCGGTAGATGGTTTCACCCCACCGAAATTGAGCGTGACGGGCAAATTGCATCATGCGCGGAATATTCAAGTGGATGATTACAATTTCTTAAAATCGGTTGCCACGCAAACGCCAAAAGTTTCAATTCCGTCACCAACCATGATTCATTTTAGAGGCGGTCGAAAATCTATTGACATTACGTCTTATCCAAATATGTATGAATTTTTTAGCGATTTAGCGACAGCGTATCGGGCTGAAATAACGGCTTTATACGCGGCAGGTTGTCGTTATTTGCAATTGGATGATACGAATTTAGCCTATCTCTGTGACCCGAAAATGCGCGATGCCGCCAAAGAACGCGGCGAAGACCCTGATGAATTGCCGCGCACGTATGCGGCGTTGATTAATTCGGTGATTGATGACCGCCCACAAGATTTGACGGTTGGAATTCACTTGTGTCGCGGGAATTATCGGAGTACGTGGTTTGCGGAAGGTGGGTATGAACCTGTTGCAGAAGTCCTTTTCAATCAATTGAATGTAGATGCTTATTTTTTGGAATATGATGATGAACGGTCGGGTGATTTTGCACCTTTGCGGTTTGTGCCTACTCATAAAAAAGTGGTGCTTGGTTTGGTTTCCTCCAAATTGCCACAATTGGAAACCGTGACCGAATTGACAACGCGAATCAATGAAGCCGCAAAATATATGCCGATTGAAAATATGTGTTTGAGTCCACAATGTGGTTTTTCGAGTACATCGCATGGCAATGCGTTGACGGAAGAAGATCAGTGGCGGAAATTGGAATTGGTGGTGAAAACGGCGCGGACGGTTTGGGGGTGAGTTGGATTAAAATGAGCGTTGGACAAAAATTAAAGTTGGGTTGATGGAAGTACGGATTACACGGATTTACACGAGATTGATACGGATTTTTGATTCAACCATCCGTATTAATCTCGTGCCAATCCGTATAATCCGTATGTCCATCAGCCCAACTCTCATTTAATATTAATGACAATTACAAGCCGCCCGTGGAATCACCGTCACTGCACGTGCACTTTGCGTCGCGTTCAATGGGCATAAACCACTATTCGTCACCCGACAGCTCAAAATATCGCCATTTTGCAAGGCAGTATCTGTATAATTATCGGCATTCGTCCCGACAGGCAACCCATTTTTAAACCATTGATACGCCGCAACAACCCCGACATTGATTGGAAAGATTCTATAAGTCAACGGAATCCCAACCTCTATGCGATCCACACCGCCCACCACATATACTTGGAAATCAGGTAAAATCGGCGTTACAACAGACATCACAATCGGAGTGGATAATGCCGTCGGCGTAGCTAAATCAGCCGCATTTGAAGTCAATTCCACTTTGATTGCATCAGCATTGACTAATGTATTGGTAATCAATGTATTAGCAGTTGCGCCAGGGATGACCACATTATTTTTAAACCATTTATAGATGGGTGTTGTGCCGCCAAATGTCGGTGTTGCCGTAAACGTCACGCTCGTACCTGCACAAATCGGACTACTCGGCAAAACGCTTAAACTCACTAATGGCGTTACAAGCGCATTCCAATTAATGGTCGCAGTAGCTGATAAACTCCCCAAAGTTGCCACTATATTATCCAAGCCGCCATTCGTACCCGTATAACAATACGTCACTTGCCCCAAAGCATCTGTAAACCCAAAACCTGCTCCTGCATTGACACCCGTGCCAACGAAATCAATGCGCACACCTGCTAAGGGTAGATTATCTTGGTCAGTCAGTGTTGCGGTTACACAGCCATTGTTCAAAAGATTTAAGGTTTGGGTGGTGGGCGAGAGCGTTAAAAAAGTAGCGGTTGCCACTTTTCCATACGCTTGTCCCGCAGGGTAGCCATACGAATCAAAGCCATCAAAACCATAAACCGTCGCATTAAAAGCGACATTCGGCGCAGTCAGCTGATGTGAACCTAATGCTAAAGGCTTTCTAACGCCAAAATAGCCACTTATGCCAATCGCTGTGTAATCTGCCGCAGGAATGGTTACGCCATCCAATTGAATGAGACCAACACCCGCACTGGGCGTGATGATGTTTACAAAATTATTTGCGAATCCAGTCGCAGGTGTGGAAAAGATAGTTGAGCCAAAATATTGTTCATTGGGCGGCACAAGCGTCATAAAAGGGTCGGATGTGACCCCATCTGCATCGCTCCCTTTGGAAAATTGAGCTACTAATGACGGTTCACTCGTTGTAATGACATTATACGAATTAGAAGGCAAATCCAAATCCCGAAATTCACCTCGATTCAGTGTCGTAATCATTACACCGTTTAGTCTCACAACCGTTCCACTGGTGGCAGCCAATACTCTGAAAATATCGCCCCCTGTACGACTGAGTAAAGCACCTGTAATAAAATTTTTACCCCAAGTCGTCGTAGCAGGTAGTTGTTCTACAAGATGGTCACAATACCCTACATTAATTGGCACATTGGCACAGAGATGACTCCCAAAAACACTAATCGGTTTATCGCCTATAACCACCGTTCCCGTAAGATCATCACCATTATTAACGGATTTAACTTGATAGGCTTGATTCCGATTCAACGTAATCGTATAAGGAATATTCGCAAGATGTCCCGTTACGTTCACTTTCGGTGTAATGGTTATATTCGTATTATCTTCCGAAGCGACCACTCCTAATTGTCCTCCTACGGTGCTGCTTAGATTGACATAACTCATAATGAGATGTTCTAAACCCAAGGCATTTGTCGGAATCCCTAAAAAAGCATCTGTTGTAAACGCCCTTCGATTGAGTCCATAAACGACGACATCCGCTACAGAAGTGATATGGATGGCTTTATTTTCAATCACATCACTGGATAAAATTGCAACGGTATTGGGTAAAATAACCGTTGTCACAGTATTTGCAGTAACCGTGAAAGCCTGTGTGTAGGCAAGCCCTGCAATTTCTACAACGCCACTTGTATTCACATTACTGGTGATGAATAGGGAAAGCGTTGGACTACCGCCCAACGAATTGTCATTAAACATCAACCAAAAGTCTTTGCCGTAACTCGTTTGGGCAAAAACGGAGGTGGTGAGGCTCACGGAGAGCAACAAAAGTAAGCATCGGAGGGTTTTAATGCGAAACCCGTTAACGGTTTGAAGTGCGCCACTGGTGAAACGCATCAAGCGAGATGGCATGACGGTTTGGGCGCAACTTGATGTAAGTTGTTTGTTCATTGAAAAACGATTTGTGGGAGGCGTGAAACGAATAGACTTGTTCAATTGATTTGTATGGCAAAGATACATCAATATATGAACAATATATTTATCTTTATTAAAAAAATATATAAACACTGCATTTATGTTATACAACACAATCAAATGATTTTAAATATGTTTTTATTACCTTACAAAATTAAAGTTGGGTTGATGGAAGTGCGGATTTCACGGATTCACACGGGATTGATACGGATTTCTGATTCAACCATCCATATCAATCTCGTGAAAATCCGTTGAATCCGTACTTCCATCAACCCAATTTCATTTTGTCCCGTGTAGGAAACAAAAATATATAAACACACCCTTTTTAACCTGTCACAAAAGCGCGTTATGGTATTCCATTATAAAAAATGTTTATCAATGCATTGCCACATTTTGCTTCATATACACCCATTCCGCATTCCGCAATCCCAAATCTGAAATCAAAATATTCTTTCGTATTTATTCGCTTAAAATATAATTTATGTTTACCTTTGTAAACATATTGAATGCTCAAATATAAATTTATGAAAAAAGATTAACTCGACAAACTCAAATGAATTATTTTTCTAATACCAGTTAAACCTTTTTACGCAGACAAGCCATCATGGTGCTTTTGTCTTTGTAATGTATTTATCCCAAAATTTTTCATTCAAAGTGATTTTTTGAATATGATTTCAAATTTTTCCCTAAAACGATTGCATAAAGCATTGATTTGGAGTTGTTTAATGCTTCATTGTGCCTTATCAAATGCTCAAACGACCTTGATTTCACCCACAGGTGATGGGGGTTTTGAGTTAGGCGCGACTCCGCAAGCGAATGGTTGGCAAATCGTTCAATCGTCCGTAGATAAATGGGGCGTTGGCAATTTGGCAGCCGTTGCACCACCTTCGGGCAATGCCGCTTACATTTCGGCTGATAATGGCGTGAGTTGGACATACAGCCAAAATAGTACGGTAGCGCACCTTTTCAAAACCGTCACTGTACCTGCTGGAACCAATCGTTTAAGATTGAGTTTCAAATGGAAAGTAGGCGGCGAAGGCGGTACGAGCTTGGATTATGACAATATGAAAGTATTCTTCGTTCCAGATTCGATTGTGCCAAACGCATCTACTTTTTTGCCTTCGAGTTATCAAGTGCTCACGAATGCACGAACCTTGATTGCGACTGCTTTTGCGGGCATGTATAAACTGAGTTCTGCCAGTTTCACCGAAGATTCTTTGGCATTCACCGTGCCTGCGGGCAATTATAAATTGGTTTTCCAATGGAAAAGTAATGCAACGATTCTCGCTCAACCGCCTGCGGCAATTGATGATGTCTCATTGACCGCAACCGCACCACGCGTCATTGCTTCGACCCCAATCGGCGGACTTTGGAATAGCCCTGCGACATGGGTTGGTGGTGCAGTGCCTGTTGGCGATGATGTTTTGATTTCGGCTGGTTCTAATGTTTCGATTAATGACCGTATTAACATTCGCAACTTAACCATTGCGGGTCGTTTGCAAGTCGGCGCGGCGAATTTTTTAGGCGTGATTAATGGCGATTTGTTGGTTGATAACACTGGAAGCTTTAATGCCTTTATACCAACTGGAGCAGGTACGGGTACAGGTATGAATTTCAATGTCGCAGGACATTTCACGAATAATGGTACCAGTAATTTTGCGGTGTTTTCAACCTTATCTTTTGTAGGCAGTCAAGTGATTGGCGGTCGAATGGTACAAAACTTAGGTGGTACAGGCACGTTCATTGGAAATGATACTTGTGGGATTATCCGTGCTTTATTTGTACAGACCACAGGGACGGTCAATATCAATACGACTCAAAAAATAGTCGTGACATCCAGTTTTGCGCATACGGCTGCAGGCGGCACGTTGAATACCAATGGCAAATTAACTTTAAATAATGGGGTGACTTCCATAGGGTTGCCTTTTCACCAACAAGTCACTGAAATCGTGGTGACGGGGATGGGTGCGGGCTATACAAGTGCGCCTACGGTAGCGATTTCAGCACCAACAGGCAATGGCAGAACCGCGACCGCAGTGGCTGATTTCGATGCCGCAACAGGAACGGTGCGTCAAATTCGAGTGACGGACATGGGGACAGGTTATCGTTATCCGCCGACCATTACGTTGACAGGCGGCGGTTTCACGACGGCTGCAACGGCGGTGGTCAATCATGTGAACTTTGTAAGTGGCAATACGAGTGTTATCACTCAAAAATCGGGCGGTACGATTATCAATGGCGGTTTAGAGATTCCAGTAGGTCAAACGGTTGGCGGTGTTTATTGGAGTCAATCCAACACCAATAATATCGGTTACACAACGACTCCAGTGGTTGGGTTTACCTTGCCAAGCGGTATGTTGAACTTGGTGACGAATGGTGGTTCGGGTTACACGATTGCGCCAACAGTGACATTGGTAGGTGGAACGGTGGAAGTGGTAGGCACTTCAGCACCTGTTTTTTCCGTCAATATTGCACAAGGTAAAGTCGTTTCCGTGATTGCGACGGGTCCTGGTTTGACTCCGAGTCATTACTCGACGCTGCCGCAAATCCAACTCACTGGCGGAGATGGCACAGGGGCAACCGCCGCTTATCCGACGGGTTGTTTGGCAACCGCAACGGCTGTTTTGGACGCGCCCAATCAGATGATTAAAAGTATTACGATAACAAACCCAGGTTTTGGATATAGCGCAGCACCAGGAGCTGCCTTCTCGACGGCTACGAATGTTGCGACGGCTATCATTACAAATTTGTTTACGCGCCTCACCGTTTATAATGTAAATTTGGGTTATTTTGCGCCATCTCTTGCGTCAGTGCCACATACGGACGATGCTGCGATTCCAACACATCGTCGGATTTCTAATTTGACGATCAATAATCCCACAGGTGCGAACTTGAATAGCAATATTGATTTATACAGCAGTGCGCCTTTGACGTTGACGAATGGCGTTTTGGCAGTGAATAGTGGAAATGGTACCATTAATTGTTTGAATTATGGTTATGCAGGTACGGCTGCGAGTACAGAAGCCATTTGTGTAAATGCGAAAATGACATTGACCGCTACGGGCGGCGCAACGTCAGTCACCAGAAATTTCCCTTTTGACGCGCCTGTGTCTATCACCACAGGAACCAATTTTGAGGCAACCACTTTAACCATGTCGCGTACAACGGCTCCTTCGGGTAGTGCGGTCGCGCCTGCGGTAGGTGTTGCGACGGGTTCAAGAGCGTATCGTTTGCAGACGAATGGAAATGCCTTGTTAGGAACAGCGGCAGCAGCAACCTTGTATTACAACAATGCAGATGCGCTTTTAGCGGATAATGCAACCCTCTTTTGGGGACAAGGAACCAGTTTAACGGGTTCTTGGACGGTTCGGACAACGGCAGCAGCAGCAGGCGTATTACCCGCAACTGGGAATCGCGCTGCTACCACCGCAATTACTTCGACTGGCAATGATTATTTTGCATGGGTGACGAGCGCGGATTTAAATAATTCGGTTGCAACAGGCAACTGGAATAGTCCAACAACTTGGAGTAAAGGAACGGTACCAACTTGTACAGATGCGGTTGCCATCTTAGCGAATCATAATGTTACCGTGAATGCAGCAGGGCTTGTTTCTAAAAACTTGACTATCAATCCATTAGGTACTTTAACAGTTGCATCGGGCGATTTGCGGGTGGGTTGTACGGGTTATAATAATCCGCTTGCGCTTCGCGGCAACCTGAATGTAACAGGGGGTACATTGAACGTCAATGGCAATATTGATGCGATTTTGAATTCAACCTTTACGCAAACTGGTGGCGATATCAACGTAGATGGTAATGATGCAGGTGTAGCAGCGACGAGTGTTGCGGCGAATGTGCCATTAGTCAAAATCATTCCGACCAATATCAATAGTGTAAATTTAACAGGTGGTACTTTAACCATTGTGGATCCACATGCTTCTACGACTCAGACACACGCCTTGATGTTCAATGGCAATCCTGTGTTGAATTACAATGTGACGAGTGGACATACGTTGCGTTTGGGCAATGGCGTTTCGACGGATGCAGGTGGTAATGCGACAGGTGGTTTTTATTTGGATGCTTGGTATGCTGCGGCAGGCGTGACTTTGGGTAACTTGACCATTACGGGCCCCGCAGGCACAAATCGGACGGTGACAAGTGCTTATCAATTACCGATTTTGGGCGATTTGACGATTCATAATGGGGGTGATTTCAATACAGGAACCGTTTTTGTGAATGGCAATGTGAATGTCAATACAGGTGGTACGTTAACCTTGACGAATGCTTTATATTTAGTGAATGCGTATTATGCATCGGGCAGTAGTTTTGGGTTCAATCCTTCGGCGAATCCACAAACAATTGCTAATACGGGTACGATTCGGAATGCAGTAGTTTCACCGACGGTTCAATTAGCGGCTTTGGTCGTAAACAACAGTCATACAACTGGTGCGACGTTGAATGCACCTTTTACGACAAATTACTTAGGTTTGACGCTCGGAAAACTCAATACGACGACGACCAATCTTTTAACCGTTGGTTCAAGCACGGTTGAAGGTACGGTTACGAACGGTTCGAGTACGGCTTTTGTGAATGGCCCGTTGGCGCGTACTTATGGTGTGCGAGCAGCAGGTTTTGCATTTGATTCAACAGCCTTATTCCCCGTTGGAAAAGGTTCGACTTATATGCCCATCCATTTGACTCCAACGACGACACCCGCAGGTTTACAATTGAGGGCAGAAGCGTTTACGACGAATCCAAGTACGTTCAATAATCCATTGGTCAACCTTGCGGATAAACGGTGGGAAGTTACAGCGATTACCAATGGCAGTTATATGACGGCAACAGGCGTTCGGATTACGGAAGCAGGTATTACAAGCACCAAAGAATTCGTTCAAGCGAATTCTGGCATTGGTTCTTACGCGCCGATTTCAGTGGCTTCGACGTATGCGGCAACTGCTTTGACGACCGCAACAACCATTGCAGCAGGTAGTTTTACAGGTTTTTTATCGTATGGCGAGCGTTGCGTTACGCCTGCGGTGCCAACCGCAGCCGCAACCCAAAATACATGTGTGGGTCAAACCGTAGCCAATTTAGCGGCAACCCCTATTTCGGGTGCGACGATTTTGTGGTATAATGCTGCCGCAGGTGGTTCAGCCTTAGCGAGCAACGCGCCTTTAACGACGGGCAATTATTACGTAGCTCAAAGCATTGGTGGTGGTTGTGAAAGTCCTCGTTCTGCGGTTGCGGTGACGGTGAATGCCGTTCCAACAGCAACAGTTACAAGTAGCGGTGTCACAACGGTTTGTGACAATCAAGGTTTCACATTAAGTGCGAATACAGGGACAGGTTTGACGTATCAATGGCAAAGTAATGGTGCAATTATCGCAACCGCGACAAATGCGACTTATGTACCAATGGTTTCTGGCGCATATCAAGTAATCGTTACGAATGCAAGCAATTGTAGTACAACGTCTGCTGGGACGAATGTAACGGTTTACGCTGCTCCGACAGCAATGATTACAAGTGGTGCTACAACCGTTTGTCAAGGTCAGGCGGTTGTTATGAACGCGACGACAGGCACAGGTTTGACGTATCAATGGCAAAAAGATGGTTCAACCCTTGTGAGCGAGACGAATGCGAATTATACAGCAATGGCTTCGGGTTCATATACGGTCATTGTGACGAATGCCAACAACTGTACAACAACCTCTGCTGCAACAACGGTTACGGTTACGCCTGCGCCGACGGCAACGATTACTGCCAATTCAACACAAATTTGTCAAGGGGGCACATTGGTTTTGAACGCAAATGTAGGTACAGGATTGACCTATCAATGGCAAAATAATGGTTCAACCATTGCAAACGCAACGAATGCAAATTATACAGCAACAGCTGCGGGCAATTACGCCGTGATTGTAACGAATACAGCAAGTGGTTGTAGCCAAACGTCTGCGGTATCGGCAATTACCGTCAATCCATTATCATCTGGTGCGGCAACGATTTCAGCTGTAACGCCAACATCCTTCTGTCAAGGCAGTAATGTGGTTTTGAACGCGAATACAGGAGCAACTTTGCGCTACACATGGCAAAATAATGGCGTAACGATTCCAAATGCAACGGCATCCACCTATATTGCAACCACAAGTGGTGTGATAACGGTAGTGATTTTGGATGTAAGTTCGTCTTGTACGGCAACCTCTGCGCCGACAACGGTGACGGTCAATCCAATTCCTACGCCAATCATTAATGCGAATGCAAATACAGCGATTTGTCAAGGTGATACGGTTCGCTTGACAGCATCGGGCGGCACGACTTATTTATGGTCAAACAACTCAACGAATGCAACGCTTGCAGCAACAACCGCAGGTACTTACACGGTCACAGTGACAAGTGCTGCGAACTGTTCAGCAACGACTTCACAGGTGGTATCTATCAGAGCATTACCGACGGCATCCGTAACAGCAGCAACGCCAATGACATTCTGTGTCGGTGGAAATGTTACGTTAAATGCGAATACAGGAAGCGGGTTTACATATCAATGGCAAAACAATGGTGCGGCTATCTTAGGCGCGACGAATGCAAATTACATGACAAATGCAGCAGGTAACTATCGGGTTATCGTAACGGGTGGCAATGGTTGTGTAAGCACTTCAACGGCTAATGCAGTGATTGTCAATGCTTTACCAACGCCTATTTTTACACCGAGTGGCGTAGTTGCGATTTGTCAAGGCGATAGCGCGAGAGTGCAAATTGCAGGTGGTACGAGTTACGTATGGTCTGACAATAGTACGGGCACTTCGATTTGGGCAAAAGCGGCGGGCCCGTACATGGTAACGGTGACAGATGGAAATGGTTGTATTGCAACAGCATCTAAATCATTGACAGTCAATGCTTTACCAATGGCAACTGTCACCGCAGGCGGTGTAACAAGCGTTTGTCCAGATGACGTAGTAAGTTTGAGTGCGAATACAGGCACAGGTTTGATGTATCAATGGCGCAGAAATGCAGGTAACATTACAAATGCAACAAACCGTACTTTCACA
>JBEEMZ010000120.1:0-14306 GCA_041192405.1 Bacteroidota bacterium
GTCTGTGTCGGGAACCGACTCGGACGCTAAACAAAAATCAAGAAGAGCCGTTTGCGTTGGCAAAGGCGTTGACTCTTGAAGCCGCTATTCCTTTAGGGTGGCGGTAGTTCACACGCACTATAACCCATGATAATTGAATGATTAAATGGTGAATCCTAAATAATCAATGATATTTTTCTAAATAATTTGCATTTAAAACATTGATTATCAAGGTTTTAAATGCAAATTGTTTAGAAAAAGACTCATTCCAAATTAAGCGTTTACCGCTTTTGCTTTCGCCTCATATAATGGAAATTGTTGCATATATTCATTGACTTCGTTGCGCACTTTGGTAATCACCGCTTCATTATCCACATTCATAATTACTTCATCTATCCATTCAACGACTTTCAAACAATCGTTTTCTTTGAAACCACGTGATGTAATCGCAGGAGAACCGACCCGAATCCCAGAAGTAATCATAGGTGTTTGAGTATCAAATGGAACCATATTCTTATTAACCGTAATATCTGCACGCACTAAGGCTTGTTCTGCCTGTTTGCCCGTCACGCCTTTCGGACGCAAATCAATCAACATCATGTGATTATCCGTGCCGCCCGAAATAATTTTATACCCTTTTGAAACCAATGCATGCGCCATCACTTGTGCATTTTTAATCACTTGACGACCGTATTCTTTGAATTCGGGTTGCAACGCTTCGTGAAATGCCACTGCTTTTGCCGCAATCACATGTTCCAACGGGCCGCCTTGCATACCTGGGAATACGCCCGAATCCAAAATGGTTGACATTTTAATTAAATTACCATTTTTTAATTTGCGCCCCCATGGATTTGCAAAATTTTTGCCCATCATAATAATACCACCTCTCGGACCGCGCAAGGTTTTATGCGTTGTCGAAGTGACAATATGACAATGTTCCATCGGATTATTCAACAAACCTGTCGCAATCATGCCCGCAGGATGCGCAATATCCGCTAATAACAAGGCTCCTACTTGGTCCGCAATCGCTCTAAACCGTTTGTAATCCCAATCCCGCGAATACGCGCTCGCACCACAAACAATTAATTTTGGCTTGCATTCCAACGCAATTGCCTCGACTTTATCCATATCCACTAATCCTGTCGCCTCCTCAACCCCATAAAAATGTGGTTTATAGACTTTTCCAGAATAATTCGCAGGCGAACCATGCGATAAATGCCCGCCATGTGCCAAATTGAAGCCCAAAACAGAATCACCTGGTTGCAACACCGCTAAAAAAACAGCCGCATTCGCTTGTGCGCCCGAATGTGGTTGTACATTCGCGTACTCTGCGCCAAATAATTCCTTCAAACGGTCAATTGCCACTTGTTCGACCTCATCAACGACTTCGCAACCACCATAATAGCGTTTGCCAGGGTAGCCCTCTGCATATTTATTCGTCAAACAACTGCCCATTGCATCAATGACGGCTTGACTTGTAAAATTTTCAGAAGCAATCAATTCAATGCCATGTCGTTGGCGTTCCAATTCTCTTTGGATTAATTGGGGGATAAGCGTATCTTTTATCATATCAAAAAGTTTAAAAAATAATTAATTGCAAACGGTTTAACGCCATTTCATCTATGAAACCATAACAGATAAGTAAGGTGTCGAAATAAGGATGATAATAGACCATTCTTATAAATCGTTGATTATAAAACCTTTGGAAGGTTTCAAACCTTCCAAAGGTTATGATACCTGATTTTGTCCAAGTACTTATAAAGTAACTTTTACGGTTTTACGTATGAATGTTGTCTTAAAAAAAAATTAAAACCCGAAACAATTGGCAATTGTTTTGAATCGTTTTAATTTCGGCGCGAAATTACAAAATCATTCACGAAACTCGGTAATGATAAATGATAAATGATGATGGCTGAATTTTGCAATTGCTTGATAATCAATTGATTCTAAAATGGATAACCCATTTTTATTTTTACGCCCTTACTTATTGTGATGATTACACTGAATTTTCGTCAAAAACGCATTTTAAAGAACAAACGTCCTTATGAGATTTTTAGGTATCCTTATGATTTCCTTGATTGGAAATGCCCCAAATTACGCTACTTCTGATAAATTTCGCCTAATTTGGAACGAAAACCCTGCAACTTCTGCCCTTTTTGCTTGGAATCAGGTATCAGGTGTGAATCCAGTGGTTTATTATACGGCTGTGGAGGAAGGCAAAATACCACAACGGTACGATTTGAAAGCTGCCCCTTCAAAAAATATTGTTTTTCGGGGCATGGACAATCAATTTTGTCAATTGAGCCATTTAAAACCGAATACGCTTTATTATTTGATTATCAAAGATTCGGAAGGTTTTAGTCGGAAAATGCGTTTTCGAACGGCACCCAATCTACCCGATACACGTCTTTCGATTATTGCGGGTGGCGATTCGCGCAATAATCGGGCAGCGCGGCGCGATGCGAACCTTTTAGCGGGCAAATTAAAGCCACATTGTATTCTGTTTAATGGTGATATGACCGATGGCGATACGGATGTAGAATGGCAAACTTGGTTAGATGATTGGCAATTAACGATTGGAACAGAAGGGCTTCTCATTCCAATTATACCCGCACGCGGCAATCACGAGAGAGACAATAATACTTTAATGAATTTATTTAACTTGCCTGTGACCAATTATTACGCGCTGAATCTGGGCGGCAATTTATTAAGAATTTATACATTGAATACACTGATACCTGCGGGTGGTGACCAAAAAACGTGGTTTGAAGCGGATTTGGTTGCCAATAATAATCAAATTTGGAAGTTTGTGCAATATCATCAACCGATGCGCCCACATACGCAGGGCAAAGACCCCAAAGATGAACCGTATAAACAGTGGACTCCTTTGTTTCTCAAATATAAAGTGAAATTAGCGATTGAATCGGATGCGCATGTGGCAAAAACGACTTTCCCGATTCGCCAAAGTGCTGCGGTGGGCAATGTCGAAGGTTTTGTACGCGATGATGCGAATGGCACTACTTATATCGGTGAAGGTTGTTGGGGTGCGCCGTTGAGACCTTACAACAATGTGCGCACGTGGACGCATAGTGGTGGCAGTTTCAATCATTTTAAATGGATTTGGGTCGGCAAAGAGGCGGTCGAAATCAGAACAGTCAAAACCGATAATGCGACAGAGATAGAAGCAGTCAGTCAACCGTTTCAAATCCCTGCTAAATTGGATCTTTTCAAGCCAGCAGCAGGGGAAGTCGTCACCTTGAAAAAATGATTGCGGATTGCGGAATAGGTTGATAATCAATGTATTCCGCAATCCACCTTCCGCAATCGTTTAATTGTTTTCTTGCCAATTGGTTGTAGAAAGTGCTGCAATCACAATGCCCGCAACAATCATTAAAAGGCGCAACAAAAATCCAACTAAGCCACCAAAAGCATCCATCCACACTAATATCGTGAGTTGTACGCCCGTAATACTCAATATCAACGAAGTCGAACCCAATAAAAATAATAGAAAACCTATCGCTGTATAATAACTTTTTTTCATTTGAATATTTTTTAATCCATTTCTAATGCAAAGGTAAGCCAAATTTAAGAATAGTTATTGCATCTACCGTTTTAAAAAATAAAATCACCGCCCCAACCTAAAAATACGTTACCAACAGATTGCGCATATTTTGTATTTTTAAGTTTTTGTAACGCTTCTCACCACATTAAGCCCGAATCGCTTCTACTGGATCCATTTTCGACGCTTGCACCGCAGGAATCATGCCCGCCAAAACGCCTGTCATAACAGAAATAATGACCGTTACAATCATATTATTAATTGAAACAAACATATTAAAATCAGTCGCAATCGCTACCAATTTAATAGTGCCTAACACCACCAATAATCCAATAATCCCTCCTACAACACATAGAATCACGGATTCTATTAAAAATTCAAGTAAGATAACCCATTTTTTCGCGCCCAAAGCCTTTTTAATACCAATAATATTTGTCCGTTCCTTTACAGAAACAAACATTATATTGGCAACACTAAACATCCCGACCAATAATGCAAACCCGCCAATAATGTAACCCACCAAATTCAAAACCCCAAAAACAGCTTCCATCGGGCCCGCAAACATGGTCATTGAATTGAGCGAAAAATCTGTTTTTTCGCTCGGACGCAAGCGATGTTGATTCCGCAAAGTCACAAGGACATCATCTTTCAATTGTTCCTCCGTGATGCCATCTGCCGCTTTTGCTTGCAGATTGCCCGACCAAAAACTATTCGGGCGCACATTGAACATGGAACGTGCTAATTCAAATGAAACAAAAACAATATTATCAAAATTATAAAATTGAATAATACTTTTACCCGATTTTTTGAGGACACCCGAAACAATCATCGTGCGCCCAAAAACTTTCACTTCGCGCCCAATCGCATCCACCGTTCCAAATAATTCCGTCGCAACATTATGACCAATCACAATACGATTCGTACCAGTATTATATTCGGTTGCGGAGAAAAAGCGACCTTGTGCAAATTCTAAATTATTGAACGTCGCATATTCTTCTGTTACCGCAACGGCGAAGCATTTTTCGACGGCATTACTGCCAAATTTGATAGGGTATTGCCCCACAAATAGCGAAAATGCAACCATTTTTGCTGTTTTCAACTTTTGCGACAATACTTTATAATCCGCAAAACCAGGATTGGGGCGACGTTGATATTTCCAATAATTCATATCAGGGTCTTCGCCCCAAGGCATTTTGGAAATATAAATGACATCATTTCCTAATTTTTTAAAACTTTTGCGAATGTCGTCTTCCAAAGAATTGACCGCCGATTTAACCGTGATAATACAAAAAATGCCAATACTCACGCCTACTAAGGACAAAAAACTGCGCATTTTATTAGAAACCAATTGTTGAACGGCTTGTATAAAACTTTCTCGAATAATTTTCCAATACATAATATATAGGTGCGTTTAAATGATTTGCTTGATTTTATTACGTCCAAAAAAGTTCAAATTTGAAAACAGCTCTCGCCAAAGGAGCTTTTAGATTTGAATTATTATTTCGAACCGAACAACGTCAAGTTGTAATATTCAACGAAAATAGATATTTTATCTTGTAACTCGAAAACTATTTGGATAGAAATAGCGTTTTTATCTGCAAAAGTCAAAATTGCAAAAAAAAATGTTTTTTTTGACAAATTTTTTGTAATTTTGCACTCAATTTGCCCTTAATTGTTTCAAATTGACATAATACAATGATTGTCAATTTTTTACAAATTTAAAAAATCACTTTCAACAATACATGCGTACCAAACTATCTAATTTTAATTTTGATTTAGACAGCAAATACATCGCGCAAACACCAAGTCAGAATCGGGATGATTCACGCTTAATGGTCGTAAATCGCCAAACTGGTAAAATTGAACATCGAATTTTTCGAGATTTATTGAACTATTTTGGAGATGGCGATGTTATGATACTTAACAATACCAAAGTATTTCCTGCGCGGATGTACGGTCAGAAAGAAAAAACTGGCGCGAAAATAGAAGTATTTTTGTTGCGAGAATTGAACCACGAAGCACGTCTTTGGGATGTATTGGTGGATCCTGCGCGTAAAATCCGAGTAGGGAATAAATTGTATTTTGAAGACGAGAAAGGAAATGACCTTTTAGTTGCCGAAGTCGTGGATAATACGACTTCTCGCGGGCGTACGATTCGCTTTTTGTTCGACGGAACCGAAGATCAATTTCAGAAAAATTTGAACTATTTAGGTCTTACGCCGTTACCGAAGTACATTAAACGTGAAAATGCCACCATTTTTGATGATAAAGACCGTTATCAGACGGTTTTTGCCAAAGAATTAGGTGCCGTAGCAGCTCCGACGGCGGGTTTGCATTTTAGTAAAGAGTTGATGAAGCGTTTGGAGTTGAAAGGCGTTAATTTTGCTGAATTGACGTTGCATGTTGGCTTAGGGACGTTCCGCGCCATTGATGTCGAGGACTTGTCGAAGCACAAAATGGATGCTGAATATTTTAAAATTACGGAAAAAGCAGCCGCAATTGTTAATAAAGGCAAAGAAGTGAGTGGTAAAATTTGTGCAGTTGGGACAACGACAATGCGTTCGGTGGAATCTTCTGTATCGTCATCAGGCATGTTGAAAGCCGCAGAAGGTTGGACGAATAAATTTATTTATCCGCCTTACGATTTTAGTGTTGCGAATGCGATGATTACGAATTTTCATTTGCCGAAATCCAGTTTGATTATCATGGTATCTGCGTTTGCGGGGCATGAATTGACGATGGAAGCGTATGAGCAGGCGAAAAAAGAAAATTATCGTTTTTACAGTTACGGCGATGCCATGCTGATTATTTAAGCAAAAGTTTTTAATGTTGAATAAATTTGTTAGTAAAAGCACATCACAAACTGGTGTGCTTTTTTGTTTTTGGGTGTAAATAATGATAAATTATTGTACTTTTGCGCCTCATTTTTGTTCAATTTTGAATATTTTAAGATATGATGACTTTGATTGATACGAATATGGTGGTTTTGTGCCACTATACCTTGCGGGACGGTGCTGCGACGGGTGATTTGATTGAAAGCACTCAAGGTGGCGAACCACTTGGTTTCATTCATGGCATTGGGATGATGATCCCTGCTTTTGAAGCCAATTTGCAAGGCAAAACCAAAGGCGATGCGTTCGCTTTTCCGATAAAAGCGGCGGATGCTTACGGCGATTACAACACCGAAGCCATTGAGTTGATTCCTTGGCAGGCATTCAAATTGGAACCAGGTATGCGGGCAGAAGATATTTTTGTGCCAGGCGAACAAGTACCCCTTCAAAATCCAGATGGCGAATCGTTCATGGGAACAGTGGTTGAAACCAATGAAGAAGGCGTTTTATTTGATTTGAATCCACCTTTGGCGGGTGTTGATTTGTATTTTTCGGGTGAAATCGTGGAAGTGCGTCCTGCAACACAGGAGGAATTGTCGCATGGACACGTACATGGCGTTGGCGGGCATCACCATTAGAATACGTAAAAATATTGTTATGAGCGATTTAAAAACTTTTATTTCGCTCATTCCTTCCAATTCCAAACAATAATCCCAAAAAAAAATCCTATAAATTCGTGTAATTCGGTGCAAATCACGATTTTTTTTATTTTTCTTGCACAATTGTCAAAAAAGTGCTACATTTGCGCGTCAAAATCTGATGACAACTTAACTCGTTGAAAATCATCACATTTTAATTTATAAAAATCTTTTTTCATAAAAATTAAAAACCAGTTTTTCAGATGCTCATTATTGATGTCAAAGAAAACGATACCATTGACCGCGCTCTCAAAAAGTACAAAAGAAAATTTGAGAAATCAGGTACTTTGAAAGAATTGCGTCGCCGTAAAGCCTTTACTAAACCAAGCATTGAACGCCGTGCTATTGTATTGAAAGCGGTTTACAAAGAAGAGAAATATGGCAATCACCATGATTAATAATTGGTAATCGTTTTTACTGTCATTGGAGACGCACAGCGAAAGTTTTTCAAACTTTTTACAATATGAAAAGCGATTTTCCGCGCATACAGTCACTGCTTATCGAGCTGATTTATTGCAATGGACGCGCTTTCTTTCCGAAAATTTGGAACGCCTCACTTCTGTATCAGAAGTGAGGCATTCGCATTTGCGGTCATATATTGTTTTTTTGATGAAAAAAGAAGCAATTACGCCGCGTTCGGTGCATCGGAAACTCTCTTGTTTGAAAACGTATTTCAAATGGTTGGAAAAGCAAGGTTTTATTTCCGAGAATCCGACGACCAAATTAGTTGCGCCCAAAGTCGGAAAACGATTGCCTGTTGTTTTGACCGAACCTCAAACGGAAAAATTATTTAGGATGCTTGATTTAGGGACAGGTTATCCCGCTAAAAGGGATCAATTAATCCTTGAAATATTATACGAAACAGGCATGCGTAGAGGTGAATTAGCTGCCTTGAAACGCACGGATATTGATTTGAAACGATTGGAAATCAAGATATTCGGTAAAGGTGGCAAAGAGCGATTAGTGCCTTTTGGTAAATCTTTATTGTCAACGATTGAAGCTTATTTGTTGGAACGGCGGCAAGCGTTTCCGAATTTATTGGAATCTACGTTGCTTTTGACGGATAAAGGCGAACCAATATATGATAAATTGATATACTTGGTAGTTAAAAAGAATTTAAGTTTGGTTACGAATCAAGATAAGCGGAGTCCGCATGTTTTGCGACATTCTTTTGCGACGCATTTGAGTAATCACGGCGCGGATTTGACGGCTATTAAAGATTTAATGGGGCATGCGAGCCTTTCTGCAACGCAGATTTATGTACATAACGATATTGAAAAATTAAAAAAATCCTATCAACAAGCGCATCCTAAAAGCAAGTCAACAGAAGATTCAACTGATAAATTATAGTCCAAAACGCATCAACAGAAGATTTTATATATTCCATAAATTACACTACTGAGTTGTTAAAGATTTAATGTGTAAATAATTGATTATCAATCTTTTTTCTCGCAGATTTTATTTTTGACTCTTTTTCTGCGAAATCTGCGGGGAAAAAACATATTATAACTTTAACAACTTAGTAGTGTATCCATAAATTCATCTTTGCAAATATGTAAAGACTGTTTTCAATTAGACTTAAATATTCAACAAAAACGCATAAATGTTTTTTTAATTATTTAAAAATAATTGTTTCTCAAATAGTTGCATTATCGCCTTCAAATAGTTGCACCGTTTTCAATCTCGCCTTATATTTGCCACATTCAAATCGTAGAATGGCAAATCAATGATAAAATTTTTACAATTAACTTACATCCTATTGAGTTTTTGCTGCACGCATTTACAAGCGCAATCGCTTGAGGAGAGGCGGCGCGGAGAAATCATTTTGGAATTATCAGATGCTTCTTTTGTAACAAGCGTTCAAACGATTGTCGCTCGTTTTGAAACAAATAATCTATCCAAAACGGTTCAAAAAAGCGTTTTGATACCTATTACCAATGCTTTTCCAATTTATTTGCTTCGATTTGATGCAAATGTGTTGGATGAAGATAAGTTGTATGAATCGTTGAAAAAAGCGATTGGAATGGTTGCGATTCAGTGGAATTACAATGTGTATCAACGCAATACGCTTCCCAATGATCCGCAATATGATGAGCAGTGGCATTTAAATCAAATCAATGCGCCAAGTATTTGGGATGAATTGCATGGCGGCGTGACAGCATGTGGTGATACGATTGTAGTAGCCGTTTCGGATTTTGGGTTTGATGTGCATCATCCTGATTTACAAAATAATATTTGGTATAATCGCCGAGAAATTCCTAATAATGGCGTTGATGATGATGGCAATGGTTATATAGATGATTATGAAGGTTGGAATGAAGGAGACCAAAATGATAAACATATTGTTGATACCGTTAATACGAATGAGCGTTTGCGCCCACATGGTACGCCTTGTGCGGGCATTATAGGTGCAGTTGGAAATAATGGAAAGTTGCTTTCGGGCATTAATTGGCATATTAAATTGATGATTTTAAGTAATTCGAGAACCATTGATAAATTGATTGGCAATTATGCTTATGCATTGAAAATGAGACAGTTATGGCGGCAAAGCAATGGTTTAAAAGGTGCTTTTGTGGCTGTAACGAGTATGTCTATCGGCTTGAAAGCGAATACGCGCCCCGAACAACAACCTGTTTGGTGCGGCATGTATGATAAATTAGGTGCAGAAGGTATTTTAAACGTTGTTGCGACGCGTGATGCTGATGAAAATGTGGATGTGACAGGGGATGTACCGAGTCAATGCGGCGCAGCATCGCTGATTTGTGTGACAGCAACTTCCAAACAAGATGAAAAATTAAAATTTGCTGCGACGGGTTCCATTTCGGTAGATTTAGGTGCGCCAGGGGAATCTATACCTGTTTTGTATCCGAAGAATGATTCTAATTTTGATTCAGGCACTTCTTATGCTACGCCTTTGGTAGCAGGTGCTGCGGCGTTAATGTATAACGCGCCGTTTGATGGTTTATGTAAGTCATTGAAAACCAATCCAATAGATGCGGCAATGGTCGTTAAAAACGTATTATTGAAGGGTGTGAAAAAGGTTTCAAGCCTTCAAAATACAACCGTTTCTGGTGGTAGATTGGATGTTTGGCAGAGTTATCAATTGTTGAAAAAACGTTATACAGTGTTGCAAACAGGCGATTTTTTTAAAATGTATCCAAATCCTACAATGGATAAACTTTTTGTTGAAGTTAATTTGACGAGCGTAGGTGCAAAGGGTAGGGTAGAGGTGACGAATGCAATAGGACAACGTATTGCGGAAGCGTCTCTTGACCAAACTTCGGGTATTTTTGAACGCGTTGAATGGGATACCAATCCATGGGCAGCAGGTATTTATTGTGTTAAAGTGATCTCTGAAAATGCTGTTTTTCAAAGTGTTATGAAAATATTAGTAATTAAGGAATAATAAATTATAACCATTCATCATATACATTATCGTATGTGTTGCCAGCCTCATAATTCATAGATAGTTGTCTTCATAATTGGTTCAATTGTTACAGGAATGGTAACAATTGAACCAATTTTAATTTGTGTAAACAATTTGTCACGTTCGTAGAAGTCAAAAATATTATATTTTATATTTTAATGTTTAAAAAATTGATATTGTTTGAGTTAAATAAAATTTTTTCCAAAATAAATTCAAAGATTCAATAAATGCCCCGTCACAAAGCTAATAAATTATATTTTTTTTAACTTACTCATGTAAAGGATATTGCATTGTGAACGGAAAAATAGCATTTGTAACCCCTGCAATGTTACTTTCGTTTGACCAATAAAATAGAAAATTATGCGCAGTATTTCCAATAATTTCCCCCAATTATGGATAATCTTCTTCAATTGCAATTCGACTTTTAGTTAAAAATGTGACATTTTTAAGAGAAATGTCACATTGGTTTGAAAAAGATTCAATGTTAATTCGCAATCAACTCAAAACATCCAAGTATCATCCATTTGTTATTGGCTCTTTTCATAGACCGCTAATGGTTGGCTTTTGCTTTAAACATCATTTATAAACCGATTTAGCTCAAACTTATAGTGCCTCATAAAAAGATTTTTAATCTTATGAATCAATTTTTATATAACTTAACGAAAACTACGGGAACATTTATGTTTCGACAATACACAAAAATGGATGTATTGAGGCAACCCCCAGATGACCTTAATACTTCTAAAACAATGAATTACGTATCTGTTTTTTTAGGTATGAAAAAATTATTACCCGAAAAATCCTGGTGGCTCATGCCATTACTATTGCTCTGTCAAACGGCAATGTATGGGCAACATGATATTGCACTAACCAGTCGAATTAACGGCACAACGGTATCGAAAGGCAGTAATGTTACTTTTACAGTTGTGGTCAAAAACGAAGGGCGTACTAATTTGACAGGGGTGAAAATTCAAAATACCATTCCTGATAGTGCCGTATGGGTTAGTAGCAATACCAATGGTGTTGGTACTTATAATTCGGCAACACATGAATGGGATATTGGAGCCATCGCCAGTACCATTGATACGCTTGTTTTGACCGTGACTGTGCGCGTCACAGGGGATGGCGTGATTTATCATAAAGCCGAAGTGCTTGCAATGACTGAAACGGATATAGATTCCGCGCCCAGTAACGCAAGTGTTGCTGAAGATGATTATACGTCGGCTTGCGTGAGTGTGCCGATGCTGTTTTGTTCGGGGAGCAACATCAATATTGCGATGACTGCGCCTTCGGGTTATACAACTTATAAATTTTTTAAAAATGGGGCGCAAGTGCAAACGGGTGCATCCAATCTTTATACGATAAACAGTATTGGCTCATACACTTATGAAACCGTTACAGCAACAGGTTGTGCGGCGAGTTTATGTTGTCCTGTTACAGTAGATACCATGCCGTTGCCCATGATTCGAGCAACGAATACAACCATTTGTCAAGGTTTAAATGTAAATTTAGCCTCCTTCGTTGAGGACATTAATCCGAATACAGCACTTGGCGGCTGGGGTTATTTCGCAACGTTGCAAGCAGCGCAAGATTCGAGTGGTACACCACTTTCATCCACAGTTGCTCCAACGACGACGACGACTTATTATATTAGAAGAAGTTTTGGAAGTTGTTATGTGACCGAATCGGTAACAGTAACCGTTAATCCATTACCAACCGCAGGAACAATGTTAGCTACATCAGCAACTTGTTCGCCCGTACGCGTGCCAAATAGCGATGCCAAAATTGATTTGACAGGTTTTACGAATGGCACGAAAGTTTCTTACGGCACAAGCGCGACTGGGTTTTATTTTGCGACAGCTACTGCCATGACTAATGGCGCATTGTCCATAACAGGGCTTCCGAATCCAAATGCAACAACAACCTATTTTGTGCGCATTTATAGTGCAGACTCAACTTGTTACATAGATAGAACGGTTGATTTGAATTCAACCACTTGTCCCTGCTCATCGCCTGATTTGGTGTTGACAGGGAGTCGCGGTTTTGCATCAATGGATTCTGTCAATTTAGCAACGACAGGCTATGTAGATAACAATTCGATAACGGGCGTGATTACTTATCACAACAGTTTAGCGGATGCAGTCAATGGTACAAATCCCATTACGAATACTACGAGCGTTGGAACGAATGGGCAATATTGGATTCGCAAAACAGCAACACAAGGTGTTGGGATTTGTTACGATACCGTAAGTGTGTTTGTAACAATTATTATCCGACACGATTTGTCTATTTCCAAACAAGCAAGTGTTTCGACTTCGGCGATTGGAAACGAAGCGGATTTTACCATCACGGTTAAAAATGATGGTCATACGGATGTCACAGGTGTCCAAGTGACTGATGCGATTCCTACGGGAACGGTTTGGGTTAGTGACAATAGCGCGAGCTTATATAATCCTGTCACAGGGATTTGGAATATCGGTTCTATTGCAGCCGCGACGAATCAAGTTAGTTTGACCATTCGGGTGCGCATTACGAGCGATGGCGTTATTTTCAATCAAGCTGAAATCTCAGCGATGGATGGAACGGACACCGATTCATCTCCCAACAATCATATTGTGACGGAAGATGATATTGCCGCAGCTTGTATTTCGGTTCCGATGCTTTTCTGCGCAAACGCTCCTATCAATGTGACGTTGACAGCACCCGCAGGTTATGGCATCTATCGTTGGTTGAAAGATGGTACTGAAGTTCAGAATACGGCTTCAAATACTTACGTTGCAACGCAAGTGGGTATCTATACTTTTGAAACAACAGTTCCATTAGTTAGTTGTGCGGCGGGTACTTGTTGTCCATTGGTCGTAGCGACTTTGCCTCAACCGACGGTTCAAACAACAGATACTTCCGTTTGTAATGGCGGTAGTAAATATTTATTGACGTTAGTTCGGGATATGAACGCTACAACAGCGAATGGCTCATGGAGCTTTTTCCCAACTTTACAAGATGCAAAAGATTCCACGAATCGGTTGTCCGCAACAGTGACACCGACCGTGACTACTAAATATTTCGTTCGAAGAAGTTTTGAATCCTGTTATGCAACAGATAGTTTGACTGTAACGGTGCATCCGAGACCCAATGCGGGAGCGGACGCACCGTTGCCTTGCAACGCGGGAGTCTCCAATTCAACTTACAATTTTAATCAAGCAGGTTTATGGTCGGTGATTGCACAACCTAATGGCGGGACGGCTTCTGTTACCAATGCAGGAGTTGCTTCGGGCATGACGGTCATGGGCAATTACGACTTTGAGTTTACAGACGGCAATGGATGCAAGGATGATGTTCGCCTTACGGTTGGAACGTGTCCTTGCCCGATGCCTAATTTGGCATGGGCAGTTGGGAATACGGGCAACCAAATGCCTGTATGTACGCCGCAAGTAGTTGATATTAGCATTCCTACTCATATAGATAGTAATAGTGTGGCTGGAACGGTCACGTATCATAAAACAGAGGTAGATGCTTTAAGCGGAGCTAATGCGTTGTTGGTAGGTGAATATACTCAAATCGCCGTTTCGGGAACCTATTGGTTGCGCAAGCAAGCGACAAACGGTACGGGGACTTGTTTTGATACGTTGAAAATCAACGTGGTTATCAATCCAAAACCTGTTTTTGCAAATGCAAGTTTGACCGTTTGCGAAGGCAACTTCTTCAATTTGAACACTCAAATTGCAAATTTAGCGATTGCGACAGGTTCACAAGTTTGGAAAAAGACGGATGTAAATGGCAGCGTGATTGCAACGCCAACAACGGTAATGGCT
>JBEEMZ010000121.1:0-14235 GCA_041192405.1 Bacteroidota bacterium
CATGATGAATTTCATAATTAATTGATTATCAATTAATTATGAAATTCATCATGCATTATGATTCATTATTAACGCTTTAGCATAATATATTTCGTTATGATTTCATGCTCAGTCCCCATTTTGCCATTGTCAATGCGGATGAAATAAACACCGTCAGGTAAATCTTTGCCATTCCACTTCCCTTCAAAACCACCCATATAATGATTCTGATAATTTTTAGTGAAAAACACTTCCGTTCCCCAACGATTGAAAATCCGAACTTCATGATTTGGATAATCTTCAATGCCTTCCAATACTAAAAAGTCATTTTTTCCATCGTAATTGGGCGAAAATCCTGTATAAATAATGATGGTATCCCCACAACTGACTTTGAAAAACACTTTTGCCGTATCACAACCCACTTGATTACACAATTCATACACCAAAGAATCTTTGCCACAGAAACTCGTCGCTGGTCTATACGTCATTTGACCATCGGATGTAATATTTGCCGTTCCGTGTCCAGGGTCTTTGATGATGCGCAGGCTTCGGAACGTTCCATGGATAGAATCATTCGCTAAAGCACTGAAAATCAATGTACTATCTTTACGAATGCGCAACGTATCGTTATGTGCCATCGGCAAACCGACCGTATCGCACGAGCTTGTAACAATCACTATTGCCGTATCACAACCCATAATATTACAGATTTGATACCTAAATGTATCGCGTCCGCAATAGTTCGGGAATGGTTCATACGTTACCACTTTGTCAATGCTATCCACTTGGACAATCCCATGCAATGGTTTTTTCGTAATCGTGAGCGAGTCCAAAGGGCAGTTTTTCAAACTATCATTCGCAACGACTCGAATCTCAACCGCCCGATTCATAGGCGTTTGGGCAGAATCATTCAAAGCAATAGGCGGCTCGCTACATGGACGCGTTGTGTCACAAGAGATTTTAACAAAAACGATTGCCGTATCGCAACCAAATTGATTGCACACCTTATATATAAAGGTGTCTCGACCGCAAAATGCCGAATCGGGTTGATAATAAATTGCATTGGTCACAATAGAACGGGTGGCTCGCCCATGTCTTGGGGTTGCAGCAATCACTAACGAGTCTAACCGACCATTGAGCGTATCATTCCGAAGCACATTGATTGCAATAAGCGTATTCAAAATACCATTCCCCTCATCCCAGACCGCAACAGGGTTTAAAGCATTACTATCTCGCGGACAATTCACTCTAATAATCACCAAGGCGGTATCACAACCCACTCGATTACATAAAGTGTAAATTAACGTATCTGTTCCACAATAACTTGTATCTGGTTGATAAACAATAGTTTGCGTTGCTAAATCAGCCGTTGCAACGCCATGTCGTGGCTGCCTTTCGATGCGCAATGTATCTGCCACACAATTCCGCAAACTATCATTTGCCATCGCTCGAATCGTCACATTAACGCCTTTCAAAGTGCTAATTGTGTCAAAATTCGCAAGAGGCGGCACCGAACAAGGGCGCGTCGTATCACAAGAAATCTTAATTACAACCAAGGCGGTATCACAACCATTTCGATTACAAATTTCATAAATTAAGCTATCTGAACCGCAAAAACCTGCATTCGGGCGATAGGTCATATAATCAACTCCTGCAATACTTGCTTGTCCGTGTGCGGGCTGAAGCGTAATTCTAAACGAGTCCAAAGTGCCATTCAACGAATCATTCCGCGTAACATATATTTTTAAAGTTGAATCTCTAAAACCTTGTATATCATCGCGTAATGCAATCGGACGAGGTAATATCGGAATGGCACTATCGCAATTAATACGAATAATCACCAATGCCGTATCACAACCAATTTGATTACATAATTTGTAAACCAACGTATCGGCTCCGCAATAACTTGTATCTGGTTGATAACGAATGGTTTGTGTTAGAAGGTTAGCCGTAGCAATGCCATGCAATGGTCTTTTCGAAATAACCAATGAATCTGGACGACAATTTTTTAAACTGTCATTCGCCATCACCAAAATAGTGACATCTCTGCCTTTTCGAGTACTTGCCGTATCAAAATAGGCTACAGGCGGTACGCTACACGCGCTCGTCGTGTCGCACGCAATGTGAACCACCACTAAACCTGTATCGCAACCATTCGTATTACAAATTTTATAAATAATCGTATCTGTTCCACAGAACAAATTGTTTGGTGTATATTGAATCAAGTTGCCAAAAACAATTTGAGTACGACCTGCACTTGCTTGACGTTCAAGCGTTAATGTTACTCGACCGTTTAGTGAATCATTGCGCAAAACCATGATTGCCAATGGAATAGCTCGCACGCCATAAATATCATCGCGGTTTGCAATCGGTAACAAATTGTTGTTTATAACGCTGTCGCATCCAATATTGATGTAAACAACCGCCGTATCACAACCTCGCGCATTACAAATTCTGTAAACCAAACTATCTTTGCCACAATAATCAGGTAGCGGCGTGTATTGAATCACTTTATCAGCGATGTCCGCAGACGCGGAACCATGTTGTGCAGGTATCAAAATATAAAACGAATCCAATAAACAATTTTTCAAACTATCATTTTGCAAAACAAAAATTTGTGTGGATTGTCTTTGATTTATATTAATTTCGTCAGCCATCGCAATAGGTGGAAGCGAACAAGGAGCCGTTGTATCACAACTAATCGTTGCGATGACCATCGCCGTATCGCAACCAAATTGATTACACAATTTGTAAATCATCGTATCTTGTCCGCAAAACGCAGAATCAGGCGTGTAAACCAACATATTGTTAGAACCTATCGTCGCTGTACCATGTCTTGGGAGGTGCGTTAAACGCAATGAATCTTGATTTCCACGAATCGTATCATTTCGTAAAATATTGATAGTCAATGAATTACGTCTGACTCCAAAACCAAAATCTATATTGGCAGTTGGAAATGAGATATTGACCACTGTATCACAAGTGACTGTAATGAAAACAAAAGCAGAATCGCAACCTGCTGCATTGCAAATCTCATAGCGCAAAGTGTCTTTTCCACAATAGCCTGTTGTCGGCGTGTAATCAATGGTATTATTAGCGTTGACAACAACGTTTCCATGTCGTGGCAATTCAGGCACTCGCAGCGTCGTGGTCAATTGCCCATGCGTTATATCATTCGCTAAAGCATTGATTATCAACATCGTATTACGTGGTGTCGTTACAATATCGTTATTTGCTTCAGGTACTAAACGCGCTGTATCACAATCAACTGTAATAAAAATAGTCGCCGTATCGCAACCATGTAGATTGCAAACAAAATATTGAATCGTATCTAATCCACAATATTCAGCCAATGGCGCGTAAAAAATTTGTGTACTATCTGCCACCACACGACCAAAACGCGGAGTGCGCACAATACCGAAATTAATTCTCATCCCGTACAAAGAATCATTTGGTAAAGGATTGATTTGCAAGGGCGTGTTGCGTCTTGTTGTGGCAATATCGTTCACAGCATCTGGACGACGGTTGTTGACAATCGTATCGCAATTGACATTTACGAAAATAAATGCTGTATCACAACCAGTTGAATTACAAACTTTATAACTGAATGTGTCTTTACCACAATAATTAGTTGTCGGCGTATAGAAAATTCTATCATTTGCAACGACGGCTCTACCATGTCTCGCAGTGTCAAGAATTGTGAATAGCGTGAACGTACCATACAAAGAATCATTGCGTAAAGCATTGATTTCCAAACTGTTATTACGATTTAGGACAACCGTGTCATTCACAGCATTAGGTTTGCGATTATTCACAATCGTATCACACGTAACTGTAATATAAATATTAGCAGAATCACAACCATTCACATTGCAAATCGCATAAAGTAATGTATCATTTCCACAATAGCCGCTATTTGGAGTATAACTAATTTGATTATTATTTACCACTGCAACGCCATGTCGAGATGTTTCAACCATGATTACAGGTGCAACCAATATTCCATAAATAGAATCATTTTGTAAAACATTAATAATTAAATTGCTATTCCTCGCAACCGTTGCGGAATCATTCACTGCGTTCGGTTTACGGTTATTTACAATTGTATCACAAGTAATTGTAATATAAACAAATGCGGAGTCACATCCATTCGCATTACAAATCGTGTAACGCAAGGTATCATTCCCACAATAGCCACTATTTGATGTATAACTAATTTGATTATTATTGACAACTGCAACCCCGTGACGCGAGGTTTCCACCATCCCTACAGGTGCGACCAATGCACCATAGGTGGAATCGTTTTGTAAAACATTGATAATCAAGTTATTATTCTGCGCAATGGTTACAAAATCATTGACGGCATTCGGCTTGCGATTGTTCACAATCGTATCACAAATAACAGATATACATATCATTGCAGTATCACAACCATTGTCATTACAAATTTTGTAAATCAAGGTGTCTCTGCCGCAATAATCTAATGCGGGTCTATAAACAATTTGATTACTATCGTTGATAGTTGCACTACCATGTCGCGCCAAACCGCCTTGAACAAAATTGAACGCGTTCAAACGAATATAAATAGAATCATTCCATAAAGCATTGAATGTCAATGTATTATTTTTGCGAACGTTCACTGTATCATTCATCGCTTTCGGTCTGCGAAAATCGGTAATCGTATCGCAAGTAATCACAATATGAATCATCGCCGTATCACACCCAAATGCATTACATACCCGATAACGAAATGTATCATTTCCACAAAAATCAGTCGTAGGAGCATACGAAATGAAATTTCTATTATTCGTAACTGCTTGTCCATGAATAGGATTTGTAATTATTTCAAAAGAAACCAAGTTGCCAAAAAGTGTATCGTTCCGTAAAGCATTGATTTCCCAAGGCGTGTTCCTGCGCCCAAAAACAACATCATTGACGGCAATCGGTTTACGCATTTGCACCACCGTATCACAAATCACGGTCATCGCAACGCGTCCTGTATCACAACCATTCAAATTGCAAATCCGATATTGCAATGTGTCCACGCCACAAAAATTATTGCTCGGCGTATAACTAATTTGATTATTATTGACCGTTGCATTACCATGTCGCGCCCCCACTATAATTGTTAACGGCTCCGAAAGTCCGCCATATAAGGAATCATTCGATAAAGCATTGATTATCAATGAAGTATTTTGTTGTAATTGTACATTATCCACATTTGCAATCGGCTTACGCGCATCTATCACCGAATCACAGGTGACGGTTATAAAAACCATTGCTGAATCACAACCATGCGCATTACATATCAAATATTGCAATGTGTCAAACCCGCAAAAATTGCGGCTTGGCGTAAAACGAATTAAAGTATCACTTACGATTGCATTACCATGCCGCGTTGCTGTAATAATTCGCAAGGGTTCAACTAAACCACCTCGCAATGAATCATTTTGTAAAACATTGATTACCAATGAGTTATTTTGACGTGTTTGTGCTACATCATTCCGAGCAATCGGCTTTTGGCTCCCTGTCGAATCACAAACCACATGAATCATCACTTTTGCAGTGTCACAACCTTCCGAATTACAAATTTGGTATTCAAACACTTCGGTACCGCAAAAATCGGTTCGTGGAATATAGGTCACATTCGCAGAAGTCGGTGTAAGCGAAATAGTGATAGTGCCTGTCGTCGAAAGCGTAATAACACCTGGCGGACGCGCCAATGTACCATTTAACAGGTCATTACTCAACAAATTAAAAGTTATTGGCGTATTGCGCCGCGTCACGACGGAATCATCTACTGCAATTGGCAACAATCCAGGGCATCCAACACCCATGCGCAATGTATCTGAACAATTAGATAAGTTATTTTTAAATATAACAATATGTTGACCTGGAGCAAAACTTAAATTGACTCCGTTTGACACCTGTGAAGTGTTTACACGCATCACACCCGAGGCTCTATTACTTAATTTCGTCATGCGTAACTCACCGTATCTACCCGCATTACCAGGATAACCGCCAACAATAGACAAAGATGCTGTATCTAATGTCCAAAGACTGCGCGGATCCCACTGATTCATCGAATCCACTAATTCAAAAATCGTATTAACAGAATCAATTTGATGATTCATCCCATTGAACATCCAACTATCCAACCGATACGGCGGCTGTTGAAACATATTTGGAATCGTAAAATAAGTGTAACTATATAAGGTGTCAAAACTACAACCTTCAAGCGTGCCAGAATAAGGCAATCCATTATGTGTAACAGTATAATTACGTCTAAATTCGTCTAAAATATTGCTGCCTGGTATGCAAAATTGCGCCTGATTTTGACAATTTGGCAACTGAACGCGCAAAAGCGTATCAGGTGCAATGTCGCAATTTAAGGTGCCGCCCGCAACTTGCGCAATTAATACAAAAGTTCTACAATCAGTTCCATTACGGTTGCAATGTTGAATGCAAAGCGTATCTTGACTGCCCGACACCGTACTAATCGCCGTCAAACGAACGCAATCAGCACTTTGTGCCGTCAAGCGAATATGCCGAGAACCATTTTGACACGCGTTATACGAAGTAATCGTACGCCCTGCCCCTATCAAACCGCTTAAACAAGTATCTTTAGGCTGCAAAAGAGCCACTGAAATACGTACTGTATCAGTAAGAGGGGGCATTTTCAACTCAAAAGTTGAAGGGGAATGTGCCAAAACAGCTTGTTGAACGCTCATGCACGTCAAAAATACGGTAATTGTGACCGCTATTTTTTGGAGGAACGGGTAGTTGTTCGTCATAGTCTAAAAAGTTTGTCACGGTTTGTTGATAAAAAGAACAAGCAACGTTTAAATCCGTTTGTCGTCTTTATCTGAAAAATAAATAGTTAGCCTCCAAATATGGAGCGCGAGTAATTCATTTTCTAATTCATAAATAGTTGATAATCAAGTATTTATAAAATTTAAACCTAAAAAGGTAATTCATTGAGGGGAATGTTCACCAATTTTACGAGTTGTGTAGGGAGTATTATATTTTTGAACGATTCAAACCGTTTTTGATGCTCAAATTGTTTGTTTCAAAAAACTATTGCAAATATATAAGCCTTTTTTGTGAAAATAAACCGCAAAGAGCTATTTTAAGTGAAAATACCGTAAAATTTGTAAGTTTGATATGGTATTAAAAGTATAAATTTGTGGGATTAATATGCTATAAAAAGTTTAAATTTGTGCGCTTGTTAAATTTTCGTTAAAGTACAAAAATCTTAAAAACAACCTGTTTCTTAAATCGTTCTATTTACACCACAGTTAAAAACAACAATTTTTTATGAAAAACATTGTGCAATTTATGCTTGCAGGTGCAGTTGGGGGCGCAATAACGCTCGGAGGGGCGCGCTTGATGACTCATAATAATCACCCGACTGCCCAAAATACCAGTTCTTTGGCTAAGTTTACCAGTTTTGGAAGCATGCCCGCAATTGATTTAAGCGGCGCGGCAACAACGGCTTCGCCAACCGTCGTTTACATTGAAGCGGCAGAATCTCAAGCGTCCGCGCAAAAGCGGATGCAACAGTCTTATGAAAATGACCCTTGGGCGCAATTTTTTGGATTTAGATTCCAACAGCCCCAGAAAAAAGGTACTGGGTCAGGCGTAATTATTTCGGAAGATGGTTATATTGTAACGAATAATCATGTGATTGATTTTGCGGATGAAGTTAAAGTCACGCTGACCGATGAACGCTCTTTTATGGCAAAAGTCGTGGGGACAGACCCGCGTACCGATTTAGCGGTTTTGAAAATTGCAGGTTCGAGCTTTCCTTTTGTGAAAAAAGGCGACTCAGAAAATTTAAAAGTTGGAGAATGGGTTTTAGCTATTGGCAATCCTTATCAATTGCGAACCACTGTAACGGCAGGAATCGTCAGTGCGAAAGGGAAAAAATTAGGCGTGAATGAAGAACGGGGTGCTGTTGAAGATTTTATCCAAACTGATGCGGTTGTAAATCCAGGTAATTCAGGTGGCGCATTAGTGGATGGAACGGGTAAATTGGTGGGTATTAATACCGCAATTCAAACACACACAGGCAGTTACGAAGGTTATTCTTTTGCAATACCTGTGAATATGATGACCAAAGTTGTGGATGATATTATCAAATTTGGCAAGGTCAAACGCAGTGAAGTGAGTACTCCAAATCGTTTAAATGGTACTAATAATAATGGTAACAATAATAATGGTACCGCTACGGGTCGTCCAATGTTAGGTATCGAAATGGTTCAAGATCAATACTTTGCAGAAATCGTAAAAGAACGAGATTTGCATGCAACTCAAGGGGTGATTGTTGAAAAAGTAGCGAATGGCGGTTCTGCGCAATATGCTGGCATTTTACCGAATGATGTGATTGTGGAAGTGAATGGTAAAACGGTTTTGAGTACCAAAGACTTACGCGAACATGTCGCAAAAGCAAAATTGGGTGATGTGTTGACGATGACCGTGAATCGAGATGGGAAAATTCAAAAAGTTCCTGTTACTTTGCGGGCGGCGGGTTAAAAAATGACAGAATTATGACAGAAAAAAATCATTTGCTTGGAACTAAAAATGTGTAAAATCTGTTAGTTAGATTATAAAGAGACTTGTTTAAAGTTGGTTTTTCGTTTTGTTTTGATGCGTCCGGATGCTAATATCTGGACGCTTTTTTTTGTAACACAGGGACAGAGGGAACCATAGATTGCGGGATTTTTTTAGGATTTCGCGCCGACGACAATTGCAATTTCGCCTTTTGCCATGCCATCCGTTTTATAATATTCCAATAATGATTGTAATGAATCGGTTTTTACTTCTTCATGCAGTTTGCTTAATTCTCGACATACGGCTGCGGGGCGTTCTGCGCCACAATGCAATATCAATTCTTCTAAACATTTCAATAAACGATGCGGCGATTCATATAAAACAAAAGTATTTTCTAACGTGGCTAAATATTTCAAACGCGTCATTCGACCTTTTTTATGAGGCAAAAAACCTTCATAATGAAACGTATCGCAGGGCAAACCCGATGCAACGAGCGCGGGGACAAATGCTGTCGCTCCCGGCAGACATTCAACTCGAATCTTTTCGCGCACACAAGCCCGCACCAACAGAAATCCAGGGTCGGAAATCGCTGGCGTACCCGCATCACTAATCAGTGCGATGCTTAAACCGCCTTGCATTTGCTCCACTAAGTTGCGTACAATCGCATGCTCATTATGCGCGTGATAAGCGCGTAAGAGCGTTTTGATTTCAAAATGATCCAACAATTTTCGACTGGTACGCGTATCTTCTGCCAAAATCATGGAGACTTCTTTAAGTACGCGAATCGCTCGAAACGTCATATCTTCGAGATTGCCAATCGGCGTTGGTACAATATATAACATAAAAATCAATGATGAATGATAAATGATGAATGATGAATCATAGAATGATGATTTTTTATAACTACCTTATAATCAATTACTTATAAAAAAATTCAGCATTCATCATGTATCATTCATCATTTCTTAAATAGCTTTTAACGTGTAAGTGTAATTTTCCATAATTGGATTAATTAATATTTTCTTACATGCCGTTTCGACCTTATCTTTGGCAGAAACTTCATTATCCGCTTGAATCACCAAACGGATATGTTTGCCAATGCGGACTTCTTCTACGCCTTGCAAATGAATATATTTTAAATTATTCGCAACTGTTTTACCCTGTGGGTCAAGGAGTTCCTTGTGCGGCATCACGTCTATCTCTGCAACAAATTTCATATTAATAAAAGATTTTTATTTGTAATGATACAATTAGGGCGCAAATGTAAAACAAGATTTATGAATTTTTAAATTATAATGCCACATTTAAATAAGAAAGTGCTGAGTTTGATGCAATTCAAACTCAGCTCCCTCTTTAACCGCCTTCTGACGCTGAAACAATGATTAATCTTTCATCAATTCAGAAATCACAATCGCACCATTCGTTTGCGGCGACTGTTTACTCATTTTGACCGTTTTTCCATTGGCAATCCAATAAATAGACACCGTTTTACCATCTTGAGAAGTACTTTCCACTTTCAACGCATCGAAATCACCCGCAGGCACACGGATCATTTCTTTGCCAGAAACATTCAATTCATGCCATGTAAGTTGTTGTTTTTCAACATCGAACGTTTTGTAAGGCAACTTCAAACCTGCTTGCAACGGCATCGCGCCTAAAATCAAATCCAACCCTGCGCCCTCTGAAAGCACTTTTTCTTCAGTAGGAAACTTTTCTTCTCGTGTACCTGCATCATCCATAATTTTACTCCGCATCATACTTAGTTCATACGCCAAAACCATTCGTTTTTCACCGATTTCGGTTTCCCGTTGAACAGGTTTGAGCGTTTTTTTTTCCAAAGTATTGACATCAGACGTTTTTATGTCGCCCGATTTCGACACCTCTGTAATTTTCCAATGATTGCCATCTGCCTTGACTTCTCTTAGCAACTCCGTTTCAACCACTGCATCTTGATTATCCGCTTTTACAGTCACACGATACTTAAATGTCCCTTCTGCCAAATCTTTGACAGGTTGTAACATTTCACCTATATTAGAAAATCGGTCGTTCCCTTTTTGTTCCGTTACAACCGTTTCCGTTTGAACAGTTTCTTTGATGTCTTTCCTTTCGCTCCGTTGTGGTACTTTTGTTACATTTTCAGTAACTTTTTCAGTTTTGTGACCATGTTCGCCAATTGTTGTTTCAACAATTGTTTCCGTTTGGGTCACTTCTGATTTCGTAATAACGGTCGGCGATTTTACAATTGTGGTCTCTGTTTTTATTGCTTTTTGAACACTTTCACCTGCCATTAATCCATTATCTGTTTTCGCACTTGCAAGCACAACTGTTTGAATATCAACAGTTATCTCTCTTAATCGTTGCGCTACCGCAGGAGTCACTTCCTCTTGGAAACGACCACCTAAATATTGCGCCATGAATTTTTCAGATGCTGCTAATGCAGCCATATTGTTAACAGGGCGCGCAAAACCATGTCCTTCATCCGATGCACAAAGATATTCTACTGGAATTTTATTATCTCGCATGGCAACCACAATTTGGTCCGCCTCCGATTTTTTAACGCGTGGATCATTTGCACCTTGAATAATCATCAAAGGTGTCTTGATTTTTGTCACATGATTCAAAGGCGATTGCTTTTCTAACAAGGCTCTACCCACTTCATCTGTCGGATCGCCCAGACGCAAATAAAACATTTTACGTCCAGCTTCCCAATAAAGTGGAATGGTTGCTAACAAAGTATTCAAATTCGAGGGTGCAACTTCCGCAACAGCCGCTTTATACAAATCTGGCGTGAATGTCACCCCCGCCAAAGTCGCATAACCGCCATACGAACCGCCTGTAATCCCAACTTTGTCTTTATCAACAATCCCTTTTTCAATCAAATGCCGAACGCCATACGTAATATCATCTTGCATTTTATCGCCCCACTCTTTATTGCCCGCGTCCAAAAAACGCTTGCCATAACCCGATGAACCTCTAAAATTCATATTCAATACTGCATAACCACGATTTGCCCAGAACTGCGCTCGACTATTGTAACCCCAATAATCACGCGACCAAGGGCCTCCATGTGGAACCACCATCAACGGTAAATTAAATGCCTTTTTCCCTCTTGGAATGGTCAAATAAGCTGGAATTTCCAATCCATCACTTGACGGATAAGTAATTTCTATCATTTCAGATAATTCCTCAGATTTCAATTTAGGGCGCGATTTGTATTGAAATGCTATACTTTTAGTCGTGCGGTCAAACAAATGGACTTCACCTGGATCTATATCTGAATAAACCTTTACTAACCATTGATTTTCCATCGCATCCGCATTCATGAGTTCCACTTCTTTGCCCATAAAACGCGATTTCAACAAGTTATAATCACCTTCAAATAACTTATTTTTCCAATACATACGCGGTTTCAAATCAATATAATTAGTGGCAAGCAATTCTCGACTCGCTTCTGAAAAAAACGCATTTTCAACATCAACTTTATGCTCTGGATCCGTCTCCACCAGCGTTTCATTGCCCGTTGCAGGGTCAAGCAACATCAATCGAGTGAAATTATTTTCTAAACCATGATTGGAAACCATGTAAATTTGCTTATTTTCCTTGTCAAAAGACAGGGTATGAGCCATTTCCAACGCGCCACAATCGTAAATTTTAAACAAATCATTCTGTTCAACCCGTAAAAGATCTGTTGTACCATCTTCATTGATACGCGTTGCCAAACGCAAGTTTTCGTCCCAATCAAACGTCCAATTTGTAATACGGTCTTTATTTTCGCGCAATAATTTGCGCACGCCCGATGCAATGTCAATTTCATACAAATTGTGCCAAGCAGGGTCTGAGTCATTCAACCCAACTCGAATTTTATTCGGATTTTTTTTCGAGACATTATAGATAATAGCTCGAACATTTTTTAAATCCGTCAAATCCCGTGCAAGTGGTACACCTGTTTGTTCAGGCGTATCTATTGGATTGACAGCGTAAAGATGGAAATTTTCATCGCCCTTTTTGTCCTGTACGTATAACAAATACTTGCTATCCGAACTCCAAAAATATTGTCGAATCGGGCGACTATCCGCCGTAACCACTTTTGCTGCCTCAAAGGGTTCATTGACTTTTTTGACCCAAATATTCATTTCACCCAAATACGGTTTCGTGAAAGACATGAATTTGCCATCGGGTGAAAGTTGACCACCTGCAATTTGCGGATTATCAAAAAAAATTTCTCTCGGTATTAATGGAATATCTTGCGCGAAGAGTTCCGAACTGGTTAGAGCCGAGAGCAAAATCAAGAAGAATGTGCTTCTCATAAATGGTTTTGTTTTTTTACTAAATAAGGGTTCAACTAAGAACTGAAAGCGCAAAAGTAATCCTTAAAACCAGACCACCAAATTTTTTTTGAGTTTATTTTTGTTTTATCTATGACATATTTTTTAAACATATAACTGCCTTTATGATAACAAAAAGTTTCAAATATATTAAAAAAGGCAAACGTAATGTTCATTACATTTGCCTTGCTGGACAATTTTATTTTTTTGTGATATATGTAAAGATTTTGGTATCAATAGGTTATCGGTTTAATTAAAAAATGAATTATAAAATTCGTTTTGATGCGTTTCGACCTTTTTAATTGGCTACACTTTGGGTCAACTCTGTAATCATCACTGCGTCGTTGAGATGCGTTAAAGTCGTCATCATTTTCACCGCCCTACCCTTTTCAATCCAAAAAGTAGTGGCTTCATCGCCATTGATGGGTTTGAATTCAACTTTAAATGCGTCAAAACTGCCCGCAGGCACGTTCACGCGTTCCACTCCGACCACTTTCACTTGATTAATTTTAATCTGATGACTTTGCGGATTGAACGTGCGATAATACCCAATAAAACCCTCGCGCAGAGGCAATGACCCAATAACCAAATCAATGCCCGCGCCGTCTGTCAAAATCGGTTCTTCCGTCCGCAACGCGATAACTCGGTCAATCGAACCACCTACAACATTGCCTTTAATCATCGTTGGCGTATAATCCAACTCGATTTTCAAGCGACCATTTTCTAAAACCCGCTTCACAGGTTTCATATCTTTTTGGTCTATTGTATTGATTTCCAACGAGTTACCAAAAACAGAAGTTACTTTTTCTGAAATAATCCAATTGCCATTATTCGCTGTAATTTGCCGAGTCATGTCCGTACTAACCAATTCACCATTCAATTGAATGATGCTCCGATAACTCAAATTCGCTGCGGTCACAACCATTACGGGCTGTGGCAATTGTGCACTCAATTCGGCATCTGTCGGGCGAATGACAATACGACGAGCAGTGTGTTCGGCGGCTTCGGTCTCGTGGAAATCGGCTTTGTTTAATGAATCTGCAAAAGGCAAATTTGTAAGTCGTTCACTGACAATGGATTCGCTCATCAACGCAACTGTTGTATTGACGGATGAACGCGACGTTGACTGCTGCGCCATTAAAAAAGGAGGTGCAGACAATAATAGTGTAACAACAAGCGATGTTGTTCTCATGGTAGTATGATTTTGTGACGAAATAGGGTTTAACACGGGATTGCAATCCTACCGCGAAGATACGCACATATTGTTCAATTCCGCAAATTATTTGGCAAAAAAATATTTTTATTTATTTATTTTTTGCAAAAAAACAATTTAAACAAATAATATTTTTCAGTTATTTGTCAAAAATTTTAGGTGAAA